>JBKQQQ010000068.1:0-5415 GCA_052144275.1 Streptosporangiaceae bacterium | reverse complement strand
GAGCCGGGACGGTGATCTCGCTGGAAGACGGCTGCCCGGTGACCTGATCACCGGCCATCCCGCCGAAGTAAGCTACTGTCCGCCCACCGCATCGGCATCAGATTTCTTCGAAGAAGGACCCGTCGATGGTGACATCTTCGACTGTCCGGGTGGCTGTCTGGACGCCGAGGTCGTATTGCTTGAGAAGCTCACAGAGGCGGTCGCCGTTGATCAGGTCGATCGCCGGGACGCCGTCACGGGTTGCCTCCTTCTTGGCCTCCGCAGTGAACGTTCCTGTAGTGATCAGCAAGCCTTTGTCGCCCCTGCCAGCCATCGCGCCGCGAAAGTCGCGGACGGCGCCGGCGCCAACGCTGCCGCGATAGCGCTTGCATTGGAAGAAGACGGGGAAGCTCACCAAACCCAGCCGGTAGACGCCGAGTCCATCGATCCCGCCGTCGCCGCTTTTTCCCGTTACCTTGACGCTGTCAAAGTCCGCCTCGCGCAGCAGTCGCCTGGCAAGTCGCTCGAAGGCGTCGGGCCGCATGGTCATAAGCTGATCGAGCAGCTGCTCTTTCCAGCTGCGTTCGGCCGTCAGCTCTTGCGGCTCGGGCTCGCTGTCATCGTCTGATGGTCCGGCTTTCCGCGCCTTCCGCAGGTAGCTGGACCATTTCTCGCGGATCCGCTCACGGCGTTGCTCGTCCGTGGCGGAAGGGTCGGTAACCAGAGCAGTACCTTCGTCGGTCAGCGCCGCGTCTACTACGATCGCACTGACAGCCCCCTCTGGAACATCATCCAAGCCGCCGCCGACGTGTTCGATGCGTGCGGGGGCTCTGGTTACGGCCAGGGCACCTGACGAACACTGTGCCCCCGTCGGTAGCCAGAACCCCGGCGGGCTCTGATCTCAGGGTCCGCGGTGGCCTTACGTGAGGCAGGCACCGTACCCGTTCGGCATTAATCGCGTGAGATGCCGGAAGCCCGGGCCCCGTCCGCTCTCTCGCCATGTATCAGGTCGCCTGGGCACGCCTCCGAATATGCATGAGCCGCGCGCATAAGAGAAGGGCACGTGTGAGCGGCGATATGGCCACAGGCCAGGCCAGGCTGGGCCCGGGCCACCGGACCGCAGGCGCGCCCGCCGTACGACCAGGCACCGCCGTATGACCAGGCACCGCGGTATGACCTGGCATGCCATGCGAGCACGCGACCCGCGGGCCAGTGCCCGCTAACGAGGAGGTAGGCCGTGACAGCAGAGATCGTGCAGCAGCGGGAGGACACCGGGCATGCGGCCGGGGGCGACGAGGGCCGGACCCTGTGCGGCCTGCTGGCTTCCACCGTCCAGCGCCGGGGCGGCGAGCCCGCGTATTCCGACCGCGACGACGGCGGACCATGGCAGACCATCACCTGGGAGCAGGTCCGCCGGCAGGCGCTCGAGCTCGCCGCCGGGCTGATCGGCCTCGGCCTGCAACCGGGTGAGCGGGTCGCGCTGATGCTGCCGAACCGGGTCGAGCACGTGCTCGCCGACCTCGGGGTGGTGCACGCCGGGGGAGTGCCGGTGACGTTCTACCCGACCCTGGCCGCAGACCAGGTCGGGTACATCGCCGGCGACTGCGATGCCAGGATCGCCGTGCTCGACGGCGCCCGGGAACTGGCCCGCTGGCAGCCCGTGCTGGCCAGGCTGCCCGGCCTGAAGAAGATCATCGTCCGCGACGCGGCCGTCTGCCCCGCCGGTGATCAGTACCTCACCTGGGCGGACTTCTCCGCGCTGGGCAGGCAGCGGCTCGCCGCCACGCCTGGCGCCGTCGCCGGCCGGGTCGCGGCGATCAGGCCCGAGGACCCTGTGACGGTGCTGTACACCTCCGGCACCACCGGGAACCCGAAGGGTGTCATCATCACCCACCGCAGCGTGCTCTGCCAGCTCGCCGCCGCCGGCGCCACCGGTTTCCTGATGGAGCGCGTCCGCTTGGTCTCCTACCTGCCGCTGGCGCACATCGCGGAGCGGATGGGCGCCATCTACGGGCAGGTGTACAACGCCGGGCACGTCTACTTCTGCCACAACGCCGCCGAGCTGGCGGCCACGCTCGGCGCGGTGCAGCCGACCGCTTTCTTCGGCGTGCCCAGGGTCTGGGAGAAGTTCCAGGCGGGCATCCAGGCGCTGCTGGCGGCCGAGCAGGACCCGGCCAAGCGCGCCGCCACCGACGCGGCAATGGCGACCGGCCGCAGGTACGTACGCAGCTGCGAGTTCGGCAACACCACGCCCGATGATCTCGCCGGGGAGTTCCGCCGGGCGGACGAGGCAGTGCTGCGGCCGATCCGGTCCCTGCTCGGCCTGAGTGAGGCGACCATGGTGTCCAGCGCGGCGGCGCCGCTGACGCCCGATGTGGCCGCCTTCTTCGCCGGACTCGGCATGAAGATCCTGGAGATGTACGGGATGACTGAGACCACCGGCCTGGTCACCGCCAACACCCCCAGCGCATTCCGGCTGGGTACCGTGGGACGGCCGGTGCCGGAAGCGGAGGTGAAGATCGCCGGTGACGGAGAGATCCTGACTCGCGGCCCGCTGAACACCCCCGGGTACCTCAACCTGCCCGATCAGACCGACCAGCTGATCGACGCCGGCGGCTGGCTGCACACCGGCGACATCGGGTCACTGGACCGCGACGGCTTCCTTTCCGTCGTGGACCGCAAGAAGGACCTCATCATCACCTCGGGCGGGGAGAACATCTCGCCGGCCGCGATCGAGAACCTGCTCACCGCCCATCCACTGATCGGTCAGGCGCTCAGCTACGGAGACCGGCGTCCGTACGTGGCGGCGCTGCTGACCCTGAATGGCGACGTGGCGGCGGCCTGGGCCAGGGCCCGCGGGATCCAGGCGTCCTCGCTGGCCGAGCTGGCCGGGGAGCCGGCCGTCCTGGCAGCGGTAGCCGAGGCCGTGGCCGACGCGAACGAGCGGCTGGCGCGGGTCCAGCAGGTCAAGAGATGGCGGCTGCTGCCCGCGGAATGGACCGCCGAGAGCGGGGAACTGACGCCCACCTTCAAGCTCAGGCGCCGGGTGGTGCACGCGAAGCACGCCGACATCATCGACGCCCTGTACGCGGACTGACCGAGAGCCGGGTCAGGCCCGCACTTCTTAAGGATGGTCCCCTGACGCCGCCTCATGATCGGCTTCCGACCCTGACTTTGCTCTGATACGGCGGCTGTAGTTCGAGACCTTGAGGTTGTTTGCGCAGGTCGATGCTCATGTGATGGTGCCCGGCGCAGAGACGGCTGCCCGGTGACCTGATCACCAGCCCAGTGTCCCGGCCACGATGATGGCGTGCGGGCACCCCCAGCGCTGACCTCAGCCGCGGAGACCGCGTATGGGGGTAGCTCGCGCGCTCAGTTGCCCGGCACCCCTGATGGTAATCTCGCCGGTGCAGACGTCCATGCCCTCTACCTCGCCGGCGAAAGCGTGGCCGTCACGGCTGGTGACCACCGCGAAGTCGCCAAAGAACCAGCGGTCAGGACAGACCACCCAGATGCTGATCGTGTCCTCGTCGGCTGCGGTTTGGCCGGCGGTCAGGCTGCTGGCGATGTTGTGCGGCACCGTGTCCGTGATGCCGTCGACGTAAAGCGGTGAAACCATGGCTCGTCTCCCTTTGCGCGGTTTGCGGAGTGAATGTAGCTGGCTGGCTGTGCCAAGAGAAATTTCGGGCGGTGCCGCTAATTTCCGCTGCGGAAATTAGCTGATCGCATATGCGCCCTGCCTGCTGACGCGGAACTCTGGCCTCTGGGCGATGACATTTCCATTTTCCCAGGCCTGCTGATTCGAGCCTACGCACAGGACGGCCGAAGACAAGGCCGGGGGCGCCCCGGTGTCTCCTGCTGCCGCTCAGATTGGGTTCTGACCTGCGGAAACGCAAGTCGAAAATTATTAATTCTGGTCATTATCTACCCGGTCGAGCGTGTAGACAAGGCATCCGCTGGGGTACCGCTGCTCTGGCCTGGGACTGCTGTTCTTCTCGATCCAGGCGATGAACACGGCGGAATTGTGCCACTCGGGACAGACGGTGATGCCCAGGCCGCCATAGTCGTGCCTGTCGATTTCTAATTCATGAATTCTTAATTAAGAGAGTGCCCGGGCGTTGGCGTATGAGTCGTCCCAGCTGTTCTCGCACCGACTGAGGATGCCCCTCCACGTGTTATTGGGACGCGGTGGGCCGTAAGCACTAGCCCAGTACGGGGTCATCGAGGGCGCTCCGCCGGGCAGCAGTCGCCTTACGCGAGGCACGCACTACACCCGTTCGGGGCTCAATCGCGTGACACACCCGTGGGCGTGATCCGTACCCGGGCGGCTGTACCACCCATCTGTGCACCGGCTTACCCGTGGGTGCGGAAGAATCGGGCGGGTGGCACTGGTAAGGATCACCGAAGAGTCTCTGCGGGAACAGGCCGGGGACCGTGTCTTCGAGCAAGCGCTGGCCATGGCGGACAAGGTCGCCGGGCTGTCGGCTGACGGGCCGCTGATCGAAGCGGCCGTGGACGGCATCCCGGTCGGTGTCAGGATCGGGCCGCGCGGCATCGAGGCGCGGTGCGGCTGCCCGGCACCCGGGCCTTGCCCGCATGCGGTAGCCGTCGCGCTCGCATGGGTGCGGACCGGCGAAGATGAGCAGGTCACGGATCTGTTCGAGACGTTGCGTGCGCTCGACAGGGATTGGCTCGCCAGGCAGCTCGCGGAGCTGGCCGCAGGCGATCGGGTATTGTCCGCGCGGCTGCTGGAGGCCGCCGCGGGCGCCGGCGCCGCCGGCGCGGCCGCCGCTGTCGCCGATCTGCGGGCCGAGTTCGCGGCCGAACTCGGCGGGCTGGCCGAAGAAGCCCGCGACCACGAGCACTATGACGAGTGGTATCCCGACACCGGGGACCTGGAGGAACTGCTCGACGAAGCTGAGGTTCTCCTCGATGAGGCACCGGATGCGGTCCGCGAACTCGCCGATTACGTGATCGAAGGGATCGAGCGGGCGCTGGACTTCGGCACCTGCTACGGCGCTGACCTGACCGAAGCGCTGGCCCGTGCGCAGGACCTGCACCTGGATGCCTGCCTGGCGGGCTCGCCTGACCCGGCGCGGCTCGCCGAACGGTTGTTCAGGGGTGCGCTGGAGAGCGGCTGGGGCTCTTTCGACGATGCGCTTCCCGGGTACGCCGAGGCGCTTGGCGCCGCCGGGATGGCACGGTACGAGGAACTGCTCGCGCGCGCCACCGGGCCGGCCCACAAGCTGCGGCCGATGCGGGAATCGCTCGCCCGCGCGCGCCCGGACTGCCCTGATCTGCCGCCTGGGCGCTGATCGCCACCAGGTTCGGCCGCTGCCCGGGAGGTGCGGGAGGAGACCGGGCTGGCGGAAGTCCGGCTGCTGGAACCGTCGGCGCCCGCCACCTTCTCGCTCGGAATAGACACCTTGGCCAACA
>JBKQQQ010000067.1:0-4976 GCA_052144275.1 Streptosporangiaceae bacterium | reverse complement strand
GAGCTGATCCTCGGCCGGGAGGAGGGCTCGGCGATCTGGCTGCGGAACCCTCAGGTGTCCCACCACCATGCCCTCTTGCGCAGACAAGGTGATCAGGTGGTCATCGAAGATCTGCGCTCCACCAACGGCACCATGGTCAACGGAGCGGGCATCAGCTTTCCCACCGCGCTCGCAGGGGGCGACGTGATCACCGTCGGCGACGTCCAGCTGCGCCTGGAGTCCGGGCCGGCGTCCACTTCCCCCGGCTCCGGCTCCTCCGCTTCCCCCAGCTCGTCCGCTGACTCCGGCTAAGTGCCCGAGTCCAGCACCTGCTCGGGATCGACGACGGTGATGACTCCGCCCCAGTCGCACTGGCACATCGACGTGACCAGGACACAGGGCAAGCCGCCCGCCCGGGCGGTCAGCGCCGCCTGGTTCCACGGCGCGCCGGTGGCGGGCACGCACGGCTGAGGGGTCAGCACACCCTCCGCGGCGGCCGTCGCCGCCGCGACCTCAGGATTGCCAAGGCTCATGCACATGCCGAACGGGGGAATGTTCGCCATCGGAATGGTATTCACTTCCGTCGCGATCGGCGTGGTGGCCACGGCAATCGGATCGGGCACGACCAGAGCGGCGGGCGACGCGCCCATCGTGCAGCGCAGCATAGCTCCCGAGGTAACGAACGGCGGCATGCGCTACCCGCCTCCTCCACACCGGACACCGGGCCAACAGGCGTTTCTCACAGGGTAACCCGGATGCTCGCGGCGGCCTATCCCATCGGCCGGTAAACCCTGTCGACCGTTTCCCGCATCGCATCCACCCCCGGCGGGCTCAGCGAGCGTCACGTGGCTTTGTCACTGGCACCACGGCGCGGTTGTCTGGTTGTTAGAAGGGCCATCGCCGATTACAGTCTGTGGTATCTCGTAAAGATTTGCTGGGATTTGGCTCTGCGGAGGAGTCTAACCGTTGGGAATTCTATGCCTTAGCTTCCTGTAGCCCAGTATTGCTTAGCCCAGTATTGCTGCATTCTGTCGCTGGCCGCCGAGTCACAAGATGCCATGTCGACATCCATGTTTTACCCGGCTACGGTGATTACTATGTCACACGATGTGCCGGTATCGCAGGGTGCCCGTCCATCGCGAGCCAGTCCGGTCGTCACGGGTGTTGACCTTCTGTTGACGAGCCCCGATGAATAAACCAGGGCAACCGGCTGCGCAGACGATTGCCTGGCATTCTGGTCGCCGTGTTCCGTGGCAGCCGACCGGGAGGTGCCATGCACGTGCATGAGCAGCCGGATAAGACGTACGCTCCAGGCCGTACGCCACGCCCGCCGCAGCGCACCGCAGCCGACGCTGGCATCGCGCGGATGCCCGCGGCGGTCCACCGCACCGCCGTGGACCACATGCTCGGCAGCCCCGGCCAGCCCGTCGCCGCGCCGCTCAGGGAGGAGATGGAGGCCCGGCTCGGCGCGGATTTCTCCCAGGTCCGCGTCCACACCGACGACGTGGCCGCGGCCTCGGCGGCCATGCTCGGTGCCCGCGCTTACACCGTGGGGAACCATGTCGTGATCGGGCCCGGCGCGGCGGATCGGCGCACCCTCGCACATGAGCTGACCCATGTCATCCAGCAGCGGCAAGGACCTGTCGGTGGCACAGACCACGGGTCCGGACTGAGACTCAGCGATCCGTCCGATCAGTTCGAGCGCGCCGCCGAAGCCACCGCCGAGCGCGCCCTTCGCGAGAGTCGAGGGGCCGGCCAGGCCTCAGTCGCGCTCGGCACGCAACGGCTAGCTGACCAACCGGCCATCAATGTTCCGTTCAGTTTCTCCAGCCCGGGCGCCGGCCCCGCCGCGGCGCCGACGCCTTGGGTGCAACGCATGCCCGCGAACAAGGCGTTCACCAGATTGATCGAGCAGCAGGCCGAAGTGTCAGAAGACACCTACCCCGAGATAGTCGAGAGAAAGGCCCCGATCGCCTTCATTATCAATACCATCCTGCCCTTTAGCGAGGTGGAGTCGATCCCTCGCGTGCTCGAAGGCATGCTGAAAGGGCTCACCGGCTTCAAAGGTCGTATCGCCGTGGTACTTGGGATAAACGCACCCACAGCGAAAGCGGCCGAGCTGGAGAAGGCAGCAGGCCTGGCAGGTCGGCTGATCGCCCGCTTGCCTTATCCCGTCGCCATTGTCCAGTCCACCTTCACCGGGAAGAAGTTCCCCTTCGGACGGATGCGCAACGCAGTGATGCACAGCCCAGAGACCCGCCAGCTCACGCAGGCTTTCGTCGCTCAGAACCTGCACCCGTACATCGCGGTGCAGGATTTCGACGCTGGCTCGCGCGCAGTGAGAAGCGGGGTCCACGTCTTCAATTTTTTCGAGGAACGGACTGCGTCCGGAAGCGAGGGATCCGGGATAGAGGAATCCAGAAGCGAGGGATCCGGAAGCGAGGGATCTGGGATGGAGGAATCCGGAAGCGCGGAATCCGGAGGCGGACAATTCGACTGGGAGCCGCTACCGCCTATACGACCTCTCCTGATGATCGGCGGCTACCGCGTCGACCAAGCCCAGACCGAAACCTTGGTGGCGGACACCATCGCCCGGTTCAAGAGGAACCGCAAGAAGGTGCCGGACAAGCTGACGAACCCGGCGAAGCGCGATCAGTTCCTCGAAGAGTTCGGGTCGGCCATCACATTGGACATGAAGGCCCGGCAGAATCTAGCGCTGCTGCATCCACTGTTGCCCTACGCCCCCGAACCTAACCTGTACATCGATGCCCTGCTTCCGCTTCTCTCGGAAGATATCGCCTTCGGGGAAGGCGCCGCCGAGTTCACCCAGCTCGGCAAGATGGTCCACGCCCGCTACGCCTCCGAACTCGAACAGTTCTTTATAAAGGAGTACAACGAAGCCCCGGATGAGGTTCCGGTTCCGGACCAGCGGCAGCCGCCGGAGCCGTTCCTGGAAGATGACCAGGCAATGGATCTCGGCGAAGAGGAGCCGGAAATGGGTTGGCCGACCCTAGAGCTGGAAAAGGCTGACGTGCAGGCCCAGATCGATGTCGAAGGGCAAAACCTGCGTCACCCCATGCGGGATCAGGGGTTCCTGGCCGACTTCATCGAAGGAAGCATCGTCACCGACTTGTCCCGCCTCGCCTATGAGTTCCTGGAAACGGGCCGGATTTTGCAGAGCCACGACGTACTCACTCCCATAGCTGACCGGCTCGCGGAAACCAAGAAGGGCAAGCAAGGGCTCAGCCTGAGTAAATACAGAAAGAAGTTGAAACTTCCGGGCGACGCGGCTCGAAGCCAACAAGGAAAACCCTACAACCCGCCGTTCACGGATCCCCGCCTAACAGGCATTCACGACCAATCCCCAGTCCCATGGTCTTTCCCCAAAGAGTACCAGGGCCAGCTAGGCAGCACCGCACAAAACACCACGAGCAGCGCCATATTCAGCTCATTCACCATGACCCCGTTCTCGGGGCTCGGAGTGGGCGTCAGGCCGGAGCACATACCCTTTGTCCTGCACGCGGCAGCGCTCGCCCCAGCCAAATACAAGTTCATGTGGGACCTTAGCCAAATACTTGGCCGACGGGTTGGAGGGACTCCGATCGACGGCAACTGCCTCTACCACGCCGTCAACCAAGCCCGCGGCGTACCCGAGCCCGGGTTGGCCGCGGCATCCGCTGATTTGCGCCGGAGGGTGACGGAGTACATCCTGTCTCACTTGGACACTGTCGCCAACTACGCCGCGGAGAACGTGGTTGAAATCAACGACCTCCTCGATTGCGTATCCAGGAACGGCAACTGGGCTGGCGATGAAGGGGACTTGGTGCCGCGGATCATAGCGTCAGTCCTGGACACCACCATCGTAATCTGTCAGCAAGGCTCCGAGGATCTGCCCGTCTGGCCGCTGGAAGGGGGACCTGGAACCGGAGAAATCACCGTGTACCTGGATAACGACCACTACAGTGTCGACCCCCCCTTGGAACTGGAACGTAAGAAATCCAAAAAGTCAAAGTAGTCATTGGGGGTGGACCGACGTTCCGAGGCCGCCGCCCTCACCGGGAAGAGCCGGAATCGGTCAGCGCGGGGCCGGAGAACTCGTGGACTCCCGAGCCGACGCGGAAGACAACCTCCTGGACATCCGGGGCCCCCGGGAAGCTGGCGAGCGACGCGGGTGGGTTGCCCCTGGCGTCGCGGACCTCGGCGGCCTGGCCGCTGGGGATGCGGACGCTGGCCGTGACGTTGGGCGGAAGCTCGACCCGGAATGTGAACCGGTCGCCGGCTCTCCTCCAGCCGGTGCTGACCGGCCCCCGGACGGACCGGTAGGAGCCGCGGGCCCAGCTCAGCGATCCGCCGGGGTGCGGCCGGAGCAGTAGCTGGCCGAAGCCGGCGGTGCCAGGTGCCTGGTCGATGCCCAGCAGGAACCGGTAGAGCCACTCGCCGACCGAGCCGAGCGAGTAATGGTTGAAGGAGTTCATCCAGGGGGACTGGAAACCGTGCTGGCTGGTCCAGCCATCCCACCGCTCCCAGATCGTGGTCGCGCCCGCCTCGACCATGTACCGCCAGGACGGCATGGACTCCTGCTCGAGCAGCCGGTACGCGACGTCGACATGGCCGGTGCCGCTCAGCACCGGAAGCAGGTAGCCGACGCCGGCGAACCCCGTGGTCAGGTGCCAGTCCGCGCGCCGGATCGCCTCGACCAGGTGATCGGCGGCGCACTGGCGGACCTCCTCGGGGACAAGGTTCATGTGCAGGCCGAGTACGTACGCGGTCTGCGTGCGCGAGGCGATATGGCCGTCGCTGCCCACGAACGCGTCCGCGAACGCCGAACGGATCTTGGCCCGCAGCGCCCGGTACCCGGCGGCGTCGTCCGGCCGGCCGGTCGCCTCGGCGATGTCCGCCATCAGCGCGGCGTCGTACGCCCAGTAGGCGGTCGCGAGCAGCTCGTGCGGGGTGTCGTCGTTACCGCCCGGCGCCAGCCAGTCGTTGTAGCTGTTCCC
>JBKQQQ010000066.1:0-5204 GCA_052144275.1 Streptosporangiaceae bacterium | reverse complement strand
CGCGACCGCCGCCGAGCGGTACTCCAAGACGGTCCGCCTCCAGGCGCTGAAGGCACGGCTCGGCCGGGTGCGGCAGCAGCTGGACAGCGGCACCGTGTCAGTGGTCCGCGGCGGGAAGGCCCTGTTGCGCACACGGAACAACCTTGCCGCTGCCGGGCTCACCGAGGACCGGTGGCGCCGGGAATGGGAATCGGCCCGGCTGTTCCTGACCGCTGACGGGGAGAAGGACAAGGCCTGGGGCAATGAGACGATCCGCTGGAACCCCGATGAGGGCTGGCTGGAGATCAAGCTGCCCGCGCCGCTCGCGAACCTGGCGAACCAGCCGCACGGCCGCTACCGGCTGTCCTTCCCGGCCAGGTTTTCCTACCGCGGAGACGAGGTCGCCGCCCAGGCGGCCACCGGCGCGGTCCGCTACGACATCAGCCACGACCCGGCACGCGGTCGCTGGTACATCGACGCGAGCTGGAAAGCCGCGCCCGCCCCCGCGCCGTCCCTGGAGGAATTGCGGCAGCACCCTGCTGTGTCCATCGACGTCAACCATCGCCACCTCGCGACCGCCGTCATCGCGCCCGACGGCAACATCCCCGGCACCCCGGCCACCATCGGCCTGAACCTGGCCGGGCTGCCCGCCGCCACTCGCGACGGGCACCTGCGAGCCGCCATCACCAGCCTCATCGCCACCGCCAGGGCTCACGGCGCCCGCGCCATCGTCATCGAGGACCTCGACTTCGCCGAGGCCCGCGCCGAGGGACGCGAACGCCACGGCAGCCGGCCTTCCCGCGGCAGGAGCGGGCGCGGGTTCCGGCGCGCGATCTCCGGCATCCCCACCGGCAAGCTCCGCGACAGGCTGGTCCAGATGGCCTGCAACGCGGGCCTGGCGGTGATCGTCGTCGACCCCGCCTACACCTGTTGACTGAACTAACGACAGTCGGCTGATCAATCTCCGGACGTGTCGGGATAGGCGGTCGTTACGGTCGCTGCTCATGTCTGATGGAGAAGAGGGAGAAGAGGATGGCGTCAGGGATCTCGGTTCGCTCGTGGTCCCCGCGGCCGGGTCGCTCGTCGAGACCGGGGATCCGTGGGAGCCGTACTACCTGAGCGATCCCGTCGGCGGGCGGGTCGAGGCGGTGTCGGAGTTCCTTCGGGACCTGCAGGCGGCGGGGCGGCCGGCGACGACGCAGCGGTCGTACTCGCTGGCGCTGCTTCGCTGGTTCCGGTTCACCTGGGCTGTCGGGGTGCCGTGGAATCAGGCGACCAGGGCCGAGGCCCGCGATTTCTGCCGCTGGATCCAGCTCGCTGACAAGCCCGGCAGCTCCCGGGGGCCGGCGGCCCCGGTGCCGGGCAAGCGGCCGGCGTCCGCGAAGTACGCGCCGTCGACGGTGGCGCACTGCGAGACGGTCTGCCGGGGCTTTTACGCGTATCACCTGGAGGCCGGGACCGGGCCGATCGTGAACCCGTTCCCGCTGGCCAGGCCGGGGCGACCGTATGCGCATCACAACCCGATGGACCCGTTCCCGCGGCAGAAGGCGGGCCTGTTCCGGCCGCGGGTTCCCCGCCGGGTCCCGAGACAGATCCCGGATGCGGTGTTCAACGAGCTGTTCGCCCGGCTGCCCTCGCACCGGGACCGGGCGCTCGTCGCGTTCTGGGTCTCCGCCGGCGCACGCGCATCGGAGCTTCTCGGCGCCGTATGCTCGGGCGCTGATCCGGGGCAGCAGCTGATCACCGTGGTCCGGAAGGGATCGCGGGCGGTGCAGCAGCTGCCGGCGTCGCCGGACGCGTTCGTGTGGCTGCGGCTGTATCAGCAGGAGATGCAGGGCCTGGTGCCGTCCGGGCCGGACGATCCCTTGTGGTGGACGCTGCGGAGGCCGTTCCGGCCGCTGAATTATCACGCGGCCAGGGCGATGTTCGACCGGGCGAACGCCGCGGTCGGCGCGGGGTGGTCGCTCCATTCTTTGCGTCACACTGCCGCCTACCGGCTCGCCCGTGACCGGGACGTCCCGATCAGCGACGTGCAATGGGTGCTCGGCCACGCTTCGTTGTCGACCACGCAGATCTACGTCGTCCCGACGGCCGAGGACGTCATCGAGAGCACGCTGGCCCATCACCGCCGGCAGGCGAAGCCGAAGTCGGCCTCACCTCCGGAACCGGGGCCGGGTTACCGGCCCGAGAGCCTGGACGTCCTGTTCGGGAAGGGCCGCTGGTGACCGCCGCGGCGCCGGCCGTGACGGCTGCCCGGCAGCTCAGCGCCGAAGCGCTGGCGGTGATGAAGAGGTTCCCGCCCCGGCCGGTCCCGGCGTCGTGGGACGCGACGGCCGCGGACCGGTTCGCGGTGATGCGGCGGATGCTCGCCCCGCCCTTCCCGGTCGGGGAGGCGACGAGACGGGATTTCCGGAAGCTGGCCATGCTGAAGATCCTCGACTGGCTCGAGCTGCACCCGGGGACGACGTGGCAGGAACGCTGGGACGCGTCCGGCGCGGGCGCCGGCGGGAGAGCCGGCTGGCGGGACCAGGCGACGGCCGAGCTCGGGGCCGCCGGCACCTCACTGAACGGGAAGGCCCGCGAGACGCTCGGCGGCGGGCTGGTGCAGCTGATCGGCGGCGACGTCCTGCGCCCGGGCCTGCCCTGGCTGCTGGCCACCGACTCCCCGCGCGGGATCGCCCGGGAGATGGGCCGGACCCGCGACCCCGCCGGGATCGCGGCACTGCGGGAACTGCCGGAGGGCAGCGTCGCCGGGCGCACAACCGGCAACGCGATCGAGCGGGCCGCCCTGATCATGGCCGCCAAGGGCGGCACGGCCGGCGACATCACCCCCGGCGACTGCATGCAGCTGCTGGAGTGCTCCATGCGGGTATTCCGCGACGGAACCCACATGCACAGCCCGTTCTTCTACGAGCTCCTGCACGCGGCCGGGGTGTTCCCGCCCGGCGCGCCGGCCACGGTCCGGATGATTAGCGCCAAGTTCGCCGGGCAGCTGAGCGCCGGGCAGCTCATCGACCGCTACGACCTGGCCTGCCGGCCCGTCCGCGACCTGCTCGTGGACTACCTGCGCGAGCGCCAGCCCGGCATCGACTACAGCACCCTCACCGGCCTGGCCGCGACGCTGGGCCTGTGGTTCTGGAAAGACCTGGAAGCCCACCACCCGGGCATCAGCTCGCTGAAGCTGCCGCCCGATGTCGCCGCCGGGTGGAAGAGGCGCATCCAGACCAGGACCGCACGCACGGCCGGCGGCGGCGAGCGGGCCGTCACCAGAGAGGCGGCCAGCGGCATCCTGACGGGCGTCCGGGGGTTCTACCTCGACCTCGCCCAGTGGGCACTGGACGAGCCGGCCCGCTGGGGGCCGTGGGCGGTGCCCTGCCCCATCCGCGACAGCGACATCCAGCACAAGAAGCAGCAGTCGCGGACCAAGGCCCGCATGGACCAGCGGACCCGCGAGCGGCTCCCCGTCATGCCTGCCCTCGCCGCCGCCACCGACCGGGGCCGCAAGGACGCCGCGGCCCGGCTGGCCGCGGCCCGGGACACCCCGCCCGGCGAGATGTTCACCGCCGGCGGGCAGGCCCTGCGCCGGGCCCGCCTGGCCAGGTCCTCGTCCCTGACCTGGGCCGAGGAGCCCGGCAGCGGGAAGCGCCGGAACTTGACCCGCGAGGAAGGCAGCGCGTTCTGGGCCTGGGCCGTCATCGAGGTACTGCGCCACACGGGCATCCGGGTCGAGGAACTCACGGAGCTCTCGCATCACAGCCTGGTGCAGTACCGGCTCCCCTCAACGGGCGAGCTGGTCCCGCTGCTGTCGGTCGCCCCGTCCAAGATCGACCAGGAAAGGCTCCTCGTCATCGACCCGGAGCTCGCGGACGTGCTCTCCGCGATCATCACCCGGATCCGCGGAGACGGCGGAGCCGTCCCGCTCGTCACGGCCTACGACTCGCACGAGTGCACCTGGAACCCGCCGATGCCGCTGCTGTTCCAGCGGGCCATCGGCCTGGAGAACCGGCCCATCCCCGCCGACGGGATCCGCGACCTCATCCACGACGCGCTCGCCGCGTCCGGCATCACCGGCGCCGACGGGAAACCGATCGACTTCCAGCCCCACGATTTCCGGAGGGTCTTCACCACCGATGCCGTCCTGAACGGGATGCCGCCGCACATCGCCCAGCTGATACTCGGACACAAGGACATAAACACCACAATGGGCTACAAAGCCGTCTACCCCGAGGAAGCCATCCGCGGCCACCGGGCGTTCATCACCCGCCGCCGCGAGCTCCGGCCCAGCGAAGAATACCGGTCGCCCACGGACCAGGAGTGGGAGGAGTTCCTCGGCCACTTCGAGCGCCGGCGGGTCGCGCTCGGCGACTGCGGCCGGGCCTACGGCACCAGCTGCATCCACGAGCACAGCTGCATCCGGTGCCCGCTCTTGAGGATCTCGCCTGCCCAGCGCGGCCGGCTCGCCGATATCCGCGACAACCTCCTGGCCCGCATCGCCGAGGCCGAACGCGAAGGCTGGGCCGGCGAGGCCGAAGGACTCAAGGTCAGCCTCGCCGCCGCGAACAACAAGCTCGCCCAGGCCGACACGGCCGCCGCCCGCCGGTCCGAGACCGTCAGCCTCGGCATGCCCGCCTACCGCGACATCGCCGCCGCGACCATGACCGCACCCGGAGACCGCCATGACCGCTGACGGCCTGACCGCCGCCCTGCACGCCTGCGCCGCCGGCCTCTACCCGCTCCAAGCCGGCGTCGCCCTGCTCACCAGCAACGGCACGTTCCTCCACCGCGACGACTTCACCAGCCGGTTCATCGAACACGGCACCAGCGGGGGCACCCCGATGGCCGCCATCGACTGGGACGCCACGGTCACCGCCCTGGCCAGCGGCGATCTTCCCTGCTCCGGAGGGGAACGCCGGGTCCTCCAGCTGTCGGCCAGTCTCGCCGGCGGCATACCCGTCGATCTCCGCGACGCCGTCACCGGCCTCGACGACGACAACGTCGCCCGGCTGGTCACCGCGATCCTGCACGCGTCCGGGAAACGCCCAGGGACCTGCGGATATCGATGATCATTTTTAGTTCAGAGAACACCTCCCGCTGGGCAGCCCGGCACTGGCTCGCCCCGTTGCGGGAGCACCACCCGAAGGCGACCGGCCACCACGCGGCAGCGCTGGTGATCGGCCGGCGCGGGCTCGGGCACCGGGCCAGGCGCCGCGCGACAGGGAACCAGA
>JBKQQQ010000065.1:0-5032 GCA_052144275.1 Streptosporangiaceae bacterium | reverse complement strand
CCAGCATCCCCGGCGCCGGACCCAGCGGCGTACTCCGGATGACCTGGGTCCGCGACCAGCTCGCGCACGTCCTGCAGCACTGCGAGACCGACGAGCCGTCCGGCACCTGGACCAACCCTCGGGAATTGCATCAGACGGGCGCGTTTGCCCTGGTCACCTGATCAGCGGGGTACCGCAATAGCCGCATGCCGCTGGCGAGCAGTGCCCCTAACCTCACGGGTTGCGCGTTGATCCCGTCTGGTGCATGATCCTGCCTTTAAACGGTTGCGGTTTCTGGGGCTGGAGGGCGGGTTGGGACGGGGCGACCTGGCTGGTGCGGCGCACCTGGAGCTGGTGTCCGGCGTGGTCCAGCTGCGGCCGGAGGACGCGGTGTTCGAGGCGATGCTGCGCGGGTGGCGTGCCCAGCAGGTGGCCCGGGGGCTGCGGGAAGACACGATCGCTCCGCGGGAGCGGCTGGTCCGCCGGTTCCTGGCGTTCACCAATGAGTACCCGTGGAGCTGGGGCTCGGCGCACGTGGAGGAGTGGACGCAGTCGCTGATGGCTGAGCAGCGGCTGGCCCCGTCGACGATCCGGGGCTACCAGACGGATCTGCGGTTGTTCAGCGAGTACCTGTGCGATGGCCGCTACGGCTGGGCCGCGGCCTGCGAGAAGGAATTCGGGCCGGGCGCCCACCCGGTGCCGGTCTGCCATGAGTGGAACACGATCGCCCACCTCAACGGGTACGAGGGCCGCCCGGAGGCGCGGCCGTTTTCCCGCCAGGAGCTGCAGCTGTTCCTGGATTATGCCGATGACCAGGTCGACCGGGCGGTGCGCGCGAAACGTAAGGGGGCGCTGGCCGCCTACCGGGACGCGACCTTGTTCAAGGTCATTTACGCCTGGGGGCTCAGGAGGACCGAGTCGTCGCGGCTGGATGTGGCGGACTGGGGCCGCAACCCGGCCGCGCCGCAGTTCGGCCGGTACGGGATGCTGCACGTGCGCTATGGCAAGGCCAAGCGCGGCCAGCCGCCGCGGCGCCGCAACGTCGCCTCGGTGATGGGGTGGGCGGTGGAGGCGGTGGCCGACTACGTGGAGAACATCCGCCCGAAGTTCGGCTGCGACGGCCACCCGGCGTTGTGGGTGACCGAGCGCGGGGGGAGGATCCGGCCGCCGGAGATCAACGCCCGGTTCGAGGCCTACCGGGATGCCCTCGGCCTGCCAGCGGCGCTGGTCGTCCACAGCCTGCGGCACTCCTATGTCACGCATCTGACCGAGAACGGGGTGGACCGGCGGTTCATCCAGGTCCAGGTCGGCCACGAGTGCGACAGCTCCACCGCGATCTACACCCACGTCAGCGACGACTACATGAACACCATGCTCCGCAAGGCGCTCGCCCCGGCGCTGGACGCCGCCGCCGGCGCCGGTGAGGAGGACTGATGGCCGCCAGGCTGGACTACCGCTGGCACCTGCGCACGGTCATGGCCGACCGCGGCATGTTCGCCACCACCGACCTGATCGGCCCGCTGGCCCAGCGCGGGATCGGCCTGTCATCCAGCCAGGTCTACCGGCTGGTGACCGAGCGCCCCGAGCGGCTGAGCCTGAAGGTGCTGATGGCGCTGCTGGACATCCTGGACTGCTCGATGGAGGACCTGATCGAGCCGTCCGCCCCGGCCGGCCAGACGGCCGCCCGGAAGAAGGCAGCCGGCGCCGAGGCCAGCGTGGGTGACCTGCGTCCCAGGCGGGCACGCATTGACCGCACGACACGGCCGTGACCGGCCCCGGGGGCTGCGAGCGCGCGGTGAGCGACCCGGTCGGGCTGATCACGGAGTTGGTCGCGGCGGCCGGGCCGGGGCTAGCGCCGGAGCAGGTCCGCGCGGTGGTCACCGCGGTGGCGGGCGGCCGGGCCAAGTCGCGCCGCCTGGCCGCGGCCCTGGCCGGCCGTCCCGCGGTGCTGGCCGACGGCAGGTCCCCGGCGCCCCGGGCGGTCGGTGACCTGCTCCTGGCGTTGCGCAAGGCCGGCGCGCGGTCGGTCTCGCCGCCGTGCTGCGCGCGGTGCGGTAAGCCGCTGCGGACCTTCCGGCGCCGCGGCCAGGACTGGTACTGCGCACCCTGCGGGCAGCCGGCCCGGCAGTGCGCCGGGTGCGGGAAGGCCGGCCCGGTCGCCTCCCGGGACCGGGCCGGGCAGCCGCGATGCTTCAGGTGCCCGGACGCCGACGGCCGCGATCCGGTCACCGTGATCTTCGGCATCATCACCGGGCTCGACCCTGCGGCCAGCCGGGACGATGTCGCCGCCGCCGTGCGCCGCTCGGCTCCCCGGCCGTCATGCCAGCAGAAACTGGCCTGGGCGCTGGAGGACAACCCGCGGTTGCTGACCGGGGACGCCCACCTGGCACCGTTGCGGGCGATCCCGCGGCTGGCCGAAGCGCTGCACGCCGCCGGCGTGGCCGGGATCGCCCGTCCTGTCTGCCCTGGTTGTCACCGGGTGGTGCGCATCGACACACCGCTGGATGGCGTGCGGGTCTGCCGGACCTGCGTCGCGCACTCGCGCGCCCGGCAGTGCGCCCGCTGCGGAGCCCGCCGCGAGCCCGCTACCCGCGATGACCAGGGCCGGCCGCTGTGCGCCCACTGCCTGGTCACCGACCCGGCGAACCTGGAGACCTGCACCGGCTGCGGGCGCCGCCGCCGGGTCCAGCGGCGGACCCCGCACGGGCCGCTGTGCTCCAGCTGCCCCACGCTGCCGCTGCTGACGTGCTCGGTCTGCGGCCAGGCCACGCCGTGCGGCATCTCCCGCGCCACCGGCCTGCCCTGGTGCCCGGCCTGCCAGCGGCAGACGGCCGCCTGCTCGGCCTGCGGCCGCGTCGCGCCGATCACCTCCGGCACCCTGGCCGGCCCGCTGTGCGCCGGCTGCACCCCGCCCCCGGCCTGGGCCAGCTGCCCGGTCTGCAGCGACCCCGGCCATCCGAACCCCGGCCAGTGCGCCCGCTGCCTGATCAACACGCGCCTGGACGAGCTGATGGGTCCCGCCGACGGCTCCCTGCCGCCTGGACTGCAGGCCCTGCGCCGCGAGCTCGCCGAGGCCGGCTACCCCGGCACGGCGATGCTCTGGCTGACCAACCCGTCCACCGTCCCCGTGCTGGCCGGCCTTGCCGCCGGCCGCATTCCGCTGACCCACCAGGCCCTCGACGGCCTGCCCCAGAGCCGGGCCCTTGCCCATCTGCGGCAGACGCTCGTCGCCGTCGGTGCCCTGCCCGGCCGCGACGAGGAAATGGCCCGGCTCGAGGCGTTCCTGGCCGCGCTGATCGATGCCCAGCCCGGCACCGGGCGGCAACAGCTGCTGCACCGCTACCTGACCTGGCACCTGGTCAGGCGGCTGCGCAGCCGCAACGACGGCCAGCCCGCCACCCGCCAGCAGGCCCGCAAGATCCGCCGGCTGGCCCGCGGCGCCGTCGCGTTCCTGGACTGGCTCGACGCCCACGACCTCACCCTGGGCAGCTGCCGGCAACCCGACCTGGACCGCTGGCTCACCGATGAGCACGCCGGCTACCGCGAAGAAGCCGGCCGGCTAATCCGCTGGGCCCGCGCCAGCAACCTCACCACCGGCCACCTCACCGCCGCCGCCTGGAACGGGCCCGCCCAGCTGACCGATCACCAGCACCGCTGGGACACCGCGCGCCGGCTCCTCCACGACGCCGCCATCAGGCCCGAGGACCGCCTCGCCGGCCTGCTCGTCCTGCTCTACGCCCAGGGCGCGACCGCGATCAGCCAGATGACCGCCGCCCAGATCCAGGCCAGCGACGACAGCGTCCGTCTCCGCCTCGGCCGCGTTCCCATCCACCTGCCCGAGCCGGCCGCCACGATCGCCCGCACCGTGCTGGCCAACCGCAAGGGCCAGGCGGCCATCGGAGCCCGGCGGCCATCTCCCTGGCTGTTCCCCGGAGGCCAGCCCGGCCGGCCGATCAGCGCCGACGGGCTGACCCGCCGGCTCAACGCGCTCGGCATCCGCCCCGGCCAGGACCGCAGCACCGCCTTGTTCCAGCTCGCCGCCGAGATCCCGGCCGCCATCCTCGCCAGCACCCTGGACATCAGCACCAAGGCCGCCGTCACCTGGCAACGCCACGCCGCAGGCGACTGGATCACCTACGCCGCCGACATCAGCCGACGGCCCGGCATCACCAGGGAAGATCACTGATGGCGTCGTGGCTTGACCTGGACCAGGCCGCCCCGCACATCACCCGGACAGGACACGCGCTGCTGAACCAGGCACGCGTGGCCCTGCCCGGCACGCTCCGCCCAGACGGCTCGCCCCGGATCAGCCCAGTCGAGCCGTACTTCACCGACGGCCAGCTGATATTCGGCCTCATGACCTGGTCCGGCAAGGCACGCGACCTACGCCGCGACCCGCGGTGCGTCCTGCACACCACGATCAGCAGGCCAGACGCCGGCGAGCCCGAGCTGAAGCTCTACGCGCTGACCGCACCCGCCGGTGACCAGCTGCGCGGCGCGTGCCGCCAGGCCTGGTGGACCGGCCAGCCGCGCGCCGCGGCCGACGTCTTCTTCCTGGACGTGACCCAGGCCGTGCTCATCGAGTGGGACCTGCAACGCGGGCAGATGACCAGCACGCACTGGTCACCCGGACGCGGGCTCTGGCAGCAGGCGCGGAGCTACCCCTGATATGCGCCAGGCCGCCGATCGCTCCCGCAGACCCGCGCCGGCTCCTGCCCGCTGCGCACCACCCGGGCCCGCTGCCAGGCGGGCAGGACCTGAAACCCGAGGGAGATGCCCCCATGCCGCTGATCAGCCAGCCCGGCAGCGACTACCAGGCCGCCCATGTCACTCTCGACGCCGGACACGCCCGCGACATCACGCTCATGCTCGTCGACGTCCACGCCGTCCTCGACCACCTCTACCTCGACGGCACCCACCCCCAGGCCACCCGCCCGGCCGGGGACTACCTGCGCGAATCCTCCAGCCCCTACACCCTGCCCGCCCTCATCGAGGCACTCGGCGAAGTGATCAACATGCTCAGCCACGCCGAGCGTGAAGCACTCCACGGCAT
>JBKQQQ010000064.1:0-23179 GCA_052144275.1 Streptosporangiaceae bacterium | reverse complement strand
CCCGAAGCCCTGACCAGCACGTTCGCCAGCGCCTAGTGACACGCCCCGTCACCGGGCGCTGAGCCATATCCGCAGGTCAGCACCCCTATTCACCGGCTAGAGCACTACACCAACTGTCGAACCCAGGCCTAAGCGAGGACGTCAATACCCTGGCCGACACGGTCAACCCGGCGCATGCCGCAAAGCGCAAGGCAGCCAGCGCACGTTCTGCCGTGCTCGGAGTAAAGGACAAGGTCATGGGTGCAGCGTCACAGTCCGTCTCCAGCACGACTTCTGCGGCGGGAGAAAAGGCATCGGCGGTTCAGGAAAAGGCGTCAGCGGCTCCAGACCGCCTTCGCCGCCAGGCGGCGGGTAACCCGCTGGCGGTCGGCCTGATCGCGGTCGGCGTCGGCTGGCTCGTCGGCTCGCTTCTGCCGGCCAGCAGCGCCGAGGAGCGTGCGGCGATGAAGGTCAAGGAAGCCGCCGCGCCAGCCGTCACCGGCGCGGCCAAGGATGCCGCGGCCAGCCTCCAGGACTCAGCAAAGCAGGCAGCCGAGTCGGTCAAGGCCGCAGCCGCCGACGCCGCCGGCACCGTCAAGGATGAGACCGCCAGCTCGGCGCATGACGTCCGGGATCAGGCACGGGCAGCCCGCGACACCGTGACCGACAGCCGCCACTAACCATCCTGGCCGCCACGCGCGGCTTTATCCTGGCGGACCGCTCTAGCCCCTAGGTCCTTCTCCGGACTTATCCGCAGCCCGGAATCTCTGCCATGCCCGGTAACTGGAATCCAGCCGCCACGCCGACGAGTTAGGGAGGGTGATCGCCGATGGCCAGATCGCAGACTACGGACAGCAGCGCTCGCGACGATGTGCCGAACGACCCGACAGATCTGAGCGGCGGGTCCTGGCTCGCGGCTGCCAGGCGAGCCCTGAAGGAATATAAGGCCGACGACCTGCAGGACCGCGCGGCGGCGCTGACCTATTTCGGCATCCAGTCGATCTTCCCGGGCCTTCTTGTCCTGGTTTCCCTGCTCGGCGTTCTCGGTAAGTCGGCCACTCAGCCGCTCATCACTAACCTGGGCAAGGCGGCTCCGTCGTCCGTGCGGAAGATCATCATGAGCGATGTCACCCAGCTGCAGCACAGTCATGCAGCCTCCGGGATCCTCGGCATCGCTGGAATCGTGCTCGCACTATGGTCAGCGTCCAACTACGTCGCGGCCTTCATGCGTGCCTCCAACGTCATTTACGACGTGCCCGAGGGCCGGCCGATCTGGAAAACCGCGCCGATCCGCCTGGTCGTCACCGTGGTGACGATGATCTTGCTCGTTGCGTCGGCCGTCATCGTGGTCGTGACCGGCGGCCTGGCACAGAAAGTCGGGAACGTGCTCGGGCTCGGCTCGACAGCGGTCACTGTCTGGGACATCGCCAAGTGGCCGGTGCTGCTGATCATCATCGGTCTGATCCTCGCCATCTTGTTCTGGGCCAGCCCGAACGTCAGGCACGGCTTCCAATGGGTCAGCCCCGGCGGCTTCATCGCCGTCGTGCTATGGCTGGCTGCCTCTGCCCTGTTCGCCGTGTACGTCGCCAACTTCAGCCACTACAACAAGGTCTACGGCAGCCTCGCCGGCGTCATCATCTTCCTGATCTGGATGTGGATCTCCAATGTCGCCATCCTGCTCGGCGCCGAGTTCAACGCCGAGCTTGAGCGCGGCCGCGCCGTGGCAGCCGGGCATCCAGCCGCGCAGGAGCCTTTCTCGGAACTGCGGGACGACCGCAAGCTGCGGAAGAAAGACAAGCAGTCGCGGAGCTGAGCCAGCGCGCGGGCCTAGGCTCACGTAAATCCGGGCTGGGGCCGGCTGAGGCTGGCGATCCAGTGACGCGCCGCCCCGGCCGGCGGAGAAAGGCCATGGGCCGAACGGCCGTGGTGTCTGTGGTCGCTATGTCCTGCGGCCTCGGGCTCAATCGGACAGACCGGGCCAAGCCCCGGCCGGGGGCGACCTGGGGTTCGTTAGCATCGAGCCTGATCACTAGCCTGGAGGAGGTTCCATGCCAAAGCGGAACCATGCGGGTCAGCGGGGTCGTCGTCCCGGCCTCCCCGGCGGCGTCCGCGGGCGGTGTGTTTACTGACCTGGGCCAGGCGCTGGCCGCGCTCTGCGTGGCGGGCATCGCCCTGGACCGGCGGGCCGTGGGACTCCGCCGGGCGCTGGCCGGCGGCACCAGATGGCTGCGCCGTCTGCACAGCGGCCTAGTCGGTGATCAGGTCACCTGGCTGGTGGCCGGCCTCGCGCTGCTCGCCGCCCTCGGCGAGGCGGCGCTGCACTGACCGGGTACCCATAAGTACGGGGGTGACCGCAGGAGCAGGGCGGGGCACCACGGCTCGTTCGGGAGACAGGACGGCGGGAGGCGGGGACCGGTGCGGCTTGTTGTCAGGCTGGCCTGGTCGCGGCGCCGGCGGTCAAGGTGGAATCGAGCAGGCCGGGAAGCGGCGATCTACGTCGTCCTTGCGCAGCCGCGCGTAGCCCTTGGCGCCCTGGATGCGTTTGGTGACCAAGCCGGCCTCGCGCACTATGCGCAAGTGGTGGGAGAAGGTCGACTTGCTCAGCTCGAGCCCGGCCTCCTGCATGACCTGGGTGCACAAGGACCCGCCCTCCTTGAAGACCGCGCGGTCCACGCCGCGAGGGAGCCCTGCTGGTCTACGCCGACCCGCAGGACGTCCTGGCGCCGTTCCCCGGCAGCCTGCTGGCCGGTCCTGGCGCGGGCTGACTCCCTGGGCGTCATCGGCGATCAGGCGCTCAGCAGGCAGGCGAACGGGCCCTTGTCCTGATGACCGCCGGACGGGATCACGGGTGATTAGCCGGTTTCAGCTTGTGCGCCGCCACTGCGCTGAGCGCGATGTCGGTGAGCGGCAGGCGTTCTGGTACCGGAACGCCTGTAAGCCGAGGCGCCCCGGCCGACGCCGTGCAGGTCCCCTCATGGCCGCGTTCCCGCGTGGCGGGCGCTCGTCGCCGCCGAGGTACCGGCGCATTCCCGGTGCCAGGCGCCCGGCAGCCGGTCCTTGGCCTGGCTGATTGCCGCCATGGCATCGTCGCTGCCCGGGCAGCCCGGCCAACCTCCGCGACTGGCCGGGGTAGCCGGTCTCACCTCCGGCAGCCGTCAGGTGCCCAGCATGTCGCGTAGGGTTCGTGCATTTCGGACGGCATTGGCATCGCCGTCGTTGTTGAAGTACGCGAGGGTGCCGGCGCCCTGGGCGGCCCACTCCCGGATCCGCTCCGCCCACCAGATTAGGTCGGTGTCGCTGTAGGACCCGCCGTACAGATGGTTGCCCGGCCCGTGCAGCCGGACGTAGGCGAACGGCGCGGTGAGCCGCAGCACGCACGGGAGCTGCGCGCCGCTCATGACGCAGTAGGCCGCCCCGTGATGCTCGAGGATCGCGAACACATCCTCGACGTGCCAGGTCGGATGCCGGAACTCCATGGCCACCGGGATCCAGGCGGGCATGGCCGCGAGGAAACGGTCGAGCACGGCGTTGTCGCGGGCGTGTGCCGGGCCGAGCTGGACCAGCAGCACGGCCCGCTTGTCACCCAGCTCATGCCAGCCAGCCGCGATGCGCTCGACCCAGCCCTCCGGCTCGCGCAGCTTGCGGGCATGGGTGAGGCCGCGCGGCGCCTTGACCGACATGCGGAAGCCACCGGGCAGTCGCTCACGCCAGCCCCGGAACGTCGCGGGCCGGGGCCAGCGGTAGAAGCTCGCGTTCAGCTCGACGGTCGGGAACTCCGCCGCGTACCGGGCCAGGCGCTGTCCCTGGGGCAGGCCGGGCGGGTAGAGCTCCGGGGTCCAGTGGTTATAGCTCCAGCCGGAGGTCCCGATGCTTGCCACGACCGATTCGCCTCCGGCCTGTTCGCCGTGTTCACCGCCGAGCCGGGTCGCGGTCCGGACGAGCCATCGCGGATCGCGACCTCGTTATCGCTATCTACTTCTTCGCGGCCTCGACACCGGACGGTCGGGCTCTGTCCGGTGGCCGGGCCTAGTCGGCCTGCTAAGAGTGAAGCGGTCCTGCGTGAGCAGGGCCGAGGTGGCGGCTGCCTGCGCCACGATGGCCGGATGCGTCCGGCTCAGCGGGCAGGTCACTGCGGTGGTGACCGGCAGCGAGCAAGCCTGCGAGATCGCGCCGATCATCGACCAGACGAACCCGCTGTTGCCCTGGGCGTCTAGCCACGGATGGAAGTGATCGGAGATCCACAGGCCGTCGAACCCGGCCTCCTCCGCCAGGCGCGCCTGGCGGACTATTTCGCGGGGATCGTGCTCTTCTGAGGAGAGGAAGTAGCCAAACCGCGTCACGGGTCACCTCATTCCGGCGGACGGCCAGCCTGATATCCGTAGGTAGCTGAACAGTTCCGGTGTCTGCAGCTACCCGCGCCGCGCAAGGTCACACCCGCTGAGGCTGCTCGCGGTCGGCCGTCCGGGTGCGGTGCAGGCGGGTCATTACCGCCCGTTCCCTCCTCGGACGGCGCCCTGCTCGTTCAGTTGAGCGGGCACCTGCAGCGGGCGCTCAGCCGGGCCCATCGGGCTGATCCCAGCCACCATGACGGAAGACGCATAAGCCGCCGCCTACCGGGTAACCGGGAGGCCCGGACTGAGGCGGGAAGGCGGGCGGCGTGAGCGACGGCACGGAGAAGGGTCTTGAGCCGATGCCCCCGCATGCCCTGCGTGACTATGCGCTGCTCGCTGATGGGGAGCGCGGGGCCGTCGTCGGCCCCCGGGGCGAGATCGTGTGGATGTGCGCACCGCGCTGGGAGTGCGATGCGGTATTCGCCAGTCTCGTGGGCGGCGAAGGGCTGTATGCCGTTACCCCGAGGTCCCGGTTCGTATGGGGGGGTTACTACGAGGAAGGCACGCTGATCTGGCGCAGCCGATGGGTCACCGGCGAGGGTCTTGTCGAGTGCCGTGAAGCGCTGGCGTTCCCCGGCGACCCGCACCGCACGGTTCTGCTCCGTCGCGTCATCGCCGGGCATAACCGCGCGAGGGTCCGGGTCAGGCTCGATCCCCGGGCGGAGTTCGGCCGCAAGAGCCTGCGCTCGCTCCGCCATGGTCATGGCTGGTGGGCGGGCAGGCTTGGTGATCTGTACCTGCGCTGGTCCGGTGACCTGAGCGGTGCGAGGGTCCTTCGGGCCGGCCGGGGATCC
The DNA here is from genome assembly GCA_052144275.1 of Streptosporangiaceae bacterium. Classification (GTDB taxonomy): domain Bacteria; phylum Actinomycetota; class Actinomycetes; order Streptosporangiales; family Streptosporangiaceae; genus Palsa-504. The sequence goes on along the minus strand of JBKQQQ010000064.1, from coordinate 18,015 downwards.
CAGCTTCTGCTGGATCTGGCCGTGCCTGCAGGAACGAGTCTTGATTTGGTGCTCGAGCTATCTGACCAGCCGCTTGAGCGGGAGCCGCCGGACGCTGACGCCGCCTGGGAAGCGACAGAAGCCGCCTGGGCGCAGGACGTCCCGCGACTGGACGGCGTCACCGCCAAGCGCGATGCCCGGCATGCTTACGCGGTGCTGCGGGGCCTGACGAGCTCATGCGGCGGCATGGTCGCCGCGGCCACCACCAGCCTGCCTGAGCGGGCCGATGAGGGCCGTAACTACGACTACCGCTATGCCTGGATTCGCGACCAGTGCTACGCGGGGCACGCGGTCGCTGCGGCAGGCGCCTACCCGCTGCTCGATCAGGCCGTGGGCTTCGTATCGGACCGGCTTCATGCCGACGGGCCCGGGCTGGTTCCTGCCTATACCGCCAGCGGCGACCGGGTGCCGGACCAGCGCAGGCTGGATCTGCCCGGGTATCCGGGTGGCTTCGATCTCGTCGGCAACTGGGTCAACCGGCAATTCCAGCTGGACGCGTTCGGCGAGTCCCTGCTCCTGCTGGCCGCGGCCGCCAGGCACGACCGGCTGGATTCCGCCGGGCGGCGGGCAGCCGAGATCGCGGCCGACGCGATAGCCAGGCGCTGGCGCGAACAGGACGCCGGAATCTGGGAACTAGGTAACCAGGCATGGACGCATAGCAGGCTGACCTGCGCGGCAGGCTTGCGCGCAGCGTCCAGGTCATGTGCGTCACCGCCGCTGGCGACGCACTGGTCCGGGCTCGCCGACGCGATCGTCGCCGATACCGCCAGGCACGCGGTGCACCCGTCTGGCCGCTGGCAGCGTTCGCCCGCTGACAGCGCCCTGGACGCCGCGCTTCTGCTGCCTGCCATCCGCGGTGCAGTGCCCTCCGACGATCCGCGCACGATCGAGACGCTGCGTGCCTACATGGCCGAGCTGACGCAGGACGGCTACGCCTACCGGTTCCGTCATGACCAGCGGCCGCTCGAGCAAGCCGAGGGTGCTTTCCTGCTGTGCGGGTTCCTGATGGCCTTGGCCCTGCAGCAGCAGGGCTGCGAGGTGGACGCCGCCCGCTGGTTCGAGCGGAACAGGGCCGCGTGCGGGACTGCCGGGCTGTATTGCGAGGAGTACGACGTGGCCGAACGCCAGCTGCGAGGCAACCTCCCGCAGGCGTTCGTGCACGCCCTGATGCTCGAATGCGCTGCGCGGCTCGGCTCGCCCTGGAAACCAGAGTGACGGCGCGGCAAAGAGGATGACTCTACCGAGGAGGACTGACGACCCATGACCGAGACCATTGTCATTACTGGCGCAAGCGCCGGCATCGCCCGGGCTACGGCACGGCTATACGGCGAGCGCGGGGCGAACGTCGGGCTGATTGCCCGGGGACAAGCCGGCCTGGACGGTGCGGTCAGCGATGTTGTTCGGGCGGGCGGGAAGGCACTCGCGGTCAGTGCCGATGTTGCGGACTACGAGCAGGTGCAGGAGGCCGCCCGTCAGGTGGAAGAGCTCTTCGGCCCGATCGACGTCTGGATCAACGTCGCGTTCACCTCCGTGTTCGCGCCGTTCGCCGAAATCTCCGCCGATGAGTTCCGGCGGGTCACCGAGGTCAGCTACCTAGGCTTCGTGTACGGGACAATGGTGGCACTCGGCCGGATGAGAACCCGCGGCCGGGGCACCATCGTCCAGGTCGGATCCGCCCTCGGGGAACGCAGCATCCCGCTGCAGTCGGCTTACTGCGGCGCCAAGCATGCGATCAACGGATTCACCTCATCGCTGCGGTGCGAGCTGCTGCACGAGAACTCCGGGATTCACGTCACGGTCGTGCAGATGCCCGCTGTCAACACGCCGCAATTTTCCTGGGTGCGGTCCAAACTGCCCAACCACCCGCAGCCGGTACCCCCGATCTATCAGCCAGAAGTCGCCGCGCGCGGCGTCGTTTTCGCCGCCGATCACCCGCACAGGAAGCAATACTGGGTCGGCGGCAGCACGGCGGCCACCATCACGGCCAACAGGATCATCCCGGCCCTGCTCGACCGCTACCTTGCCCGCACCGGATACGGCTCCCAGCAGACCGGGCAGAAGGTAACCTCCGGCCGGCCGGACAACCTGCAGCAGCCCGTCGACGGTCCGGGCGAGCACGACCACGGCGCACGCGGGATCTTCGACGACACCTCGCATGACCGCAGCCCGCAGCTATGGATGTCCCAGCACGCGCGCCTGCTCACCGCTGCGGCCGGTACCGCGATTCTCGGCGGCGCGGCCGCCGTAAGGCTGGTCAGGCAAAGGTGAAAGACGCGACGCCCAGGGCATTCTCACTGACGCGAGCTGCCTACGGGGCAGTCCTGCTCTGCGCCCCCGGCGCGGTCATCAGCCGGTGCACCGGCCAGCCGGCCAGTACGCGTACTCGCGCGGTGGTGCGGGTGCTCGGTTCCCGGCACCTGATCCAGGCGGCCGTAACGGCCCGGGCACCGAGCAACCTGGTGCTTCGGGCCGGCGCACTGGTCGACGTTGCCCATGCCGCCTCGATGCTCGCGCTTGGTGCCGTCGGCCAGCCTCTGCGCCGTGCCCCGCTAGCGGACGGGCTGGTCGCCGCCATCTTTGCCGCACTGGGCGCGGCCAGTGCGGCGGCGCAGCGGCGCGGGGTGGTTTGCGTCGCCTTGCCTGGGGCAGCTCAAGGCGAGCCTTAACCACGCAATGAAAGGAATTACCCATGTATATCGGCATCGGGACGGTCGTTCTCATCGTGATCATCGTTGTTATCGTCTTGGCCCTGCGGAGGTAGCGAGTCCGCGACCGGCGAGGACGCCGCGATCTGACCGCCGGCGTCCACGCCACGCGCGGTGTTCTTCCGCGTCCCCGGTGTTCTCCCGCGCTCTCAGCTCGATGCGTCGGGTCGCGACAAAACTCAGGATGCGCTGACGGCTAGGAGGAGAGCAAATGAGATCTCGGCGCGCGGGCCGCAGTGCGGCCGGCCAGGCTTCGCCTGGTATCGACCGCCTGGTGCGCAATGTGGAGACCGGGCGTTTCGAGCGGAGCCTTTCGGCATTGACCGCGGCGGGAGCGCTGGTGACGGCGGCGGAGATTTTCTTCGAGCACGACAGCGCCAGTTTCGGCAACAAGATGATGTGGGTGCCGGTGGCACTGGGCCCGGTGGGTGCCGTGGCGGGGATCGCGGGGTTCTGCAGCCGCCGGATGGCGAAGACCGCGTTGCCGGTCGCCTCGGCTGCGATCGTCGCCAACGGCCTGCAGGGGCTGTACCTGCACGGGCGCGGCATCGCCCAGAAGCCGGGGGGATGGTCGAATGCCCGCTACAACATGGAGATGGGTCCGCCGCTGCTGGCGCCGCTGCTGGTGACCATGGTAGGCGGGATGGGCCTGCTCGCGGCGATCCTGAGGCGCGAGGAATGAGCGGTCACGCCAACGGGAACGGCGCCCCGGACCTGGGCGGTCGCTTCCCCGGCTTCGATGTGCTGAGCCAGGCGGGGCACTGGGATCGCGTGACGGCCGACGTGATCCTGGCCAGGGTCGGGCCGCTGCCGGCGGTGAAGTTCTTCACCGCAGCCGAGAAGGCCTGCGCCGCGGCGTTGCTTGACCAGCTCACGGGTCAGCGTGATGAGCCCTTGGTGCCCGTGCTGCAGATGATCGACGCCCGGCTGGCAGCGGGAGAAACCGACGGCTGGCGTTATGCGGATATGCCCGAAGACGGCCAGGCATGGCGGGACACGCTGTCCTATCTCAACGTGGACGCCGCTGACCGCTGCGGAACCGCGTTCGCTGACGCACCAGAGGCCGACCAGGCAGCACTGCTGCAGGCTGTGCTGGACCTGAAGGCGCACGACTGGCACGGGCTGCCCGCGGCTCAGGTGTGGAGCCTGTGGACCAGGTATGCCTGCACCGCCTTTTACTCCCATCCGTCGGCGTGGGCCGAGATCGGTTTCCCGGGGCCGGCCTATCCGCGCGGTTACAAGAACGCGGGTATCGGCAAGCTTGAGCCCTTCGAGGTGGCCGACGCACAGCCATCCGATGACCCGGTCCGTGAGGGAGCCTGATGGCCGGGGTGCGCTCGCGTAACGAGTCAGCGTGGCTGCTGCCGAACGACGGCACCAGGACGAACCACCGGCTACGCCTGGACATGCGGCAGTTCGCTGATGAGGACGAGATTGACCTGGTGATCGTGGGCTGCGGCGCGGGTGGCTCGGTGTTGCTGCAGCGGCTAGCCAGGGCCGGCTGGCGGGTGGCGGCACTGGATGCGGGGCCGTTCTGGGATCCCGACACCGACTGGGTGAGCGACGAGGCGGGCTCGCATCACCTGTACTGGACAGATCCCCGGGTGATCGCAGGCGACGATCCAGTGCCGATGGGGTCGAACAACTCCGGCCGGGGCGTCGGCGGCTCGATGGTCCACTACGCGGGCTATGCGCCGCGCTTTCACCCGAGCGACTTCGCCACGCGCAGCCTCGATGGAGTCGGCGCCGACTGGCCGTTCGGCTATCCGGAGCTTCGCTCCTACTACGAAGAGATCGAGCAGGAGCTGCCGGTCGCCGGGGAGCGCTGGCCGTGGGGTGATCCGCACGGTTACCCGCACCGGCCGCATCCGGTCGGCGGGAACGGCGAGGTCTTCCTGCGCGGTGCCCGCAAGCTCGGGATCACCGCCAAGGTGGGTCCTGTCGCCATCGCCAACGGCCGGTTCGGGAACAGGCCGCACTGCATTTACCGGGGGTTCTGCCTGCAGGGCTGCAAGGTAAACGCGAAGGCGTCACCGCTGATCACCCACATCCCCGACGCGCTGGCGCACGGCGCGGAGGTACGCGCTGACGCCATGGTGACCCGGGTCGCCGTCGACGAGCGCACCGGCCGCGCGACCGGGGTGCATTACGTCCGCGGCGGGAAGGAGCGATTCCAGCGGGCGGCGATGGTGGCCGTGGCCGGGTACTCGATCGAGACGCCAAGGCTGCTGCTGAACTCCGCATCCAGCCGGTTCCCCGACGGCCTGTGCAACGACTTCGACCAGGTCGGCCGCTATCTCATGGTGCAGGGCGCCCCGCAGACCGCGGGCCGCTTCGACGCTGAGGTGCGGATGTACAAGGCACCGCCGCCCGAGGTGAGCACCGAGGAGTTCTACGAGACCGATCCCGCCAAGGACTACAAGCGCGGATTCGCGATCCAGACGGTCTCCCCCCTGCCGATCACCTGGGCTGAGCACGTCGCCGCGCAGGGACACTGGGGCCGTTCACTGCGCGAGTACATGAGTGACTACGTGCACTGGTCCTGCCTGGGCGCGCTGTGCGAATTCCTCGCCCGGCCGGAGAACAGGGTGACGCTGGCGGATGAGAAAGACCGCTTCGGCCTGCCGGTAGCCCGCTTCGCCTACTCCCAGTGCGAGAACGACCGGGCGCTGATCCGGGCGGCGCAGGGGGTCATGGAGGACATCTTGCGCGCGGCCGGCGCGGACGAGGTCATCACCATCCAGCGCTACGCCCATCTGGTTGGCGGGGCCCGGATGGCGGAGGACGAAAAGCAAGGCGTCGTGGACGGCGGCTGCCGCAGCTTTGCCGTACCCAACCTGTACATTACCGACGGCAGCGTGCTCCCGACGCAGGGCAGCGCCAACCCCGCCCTGACGATCATGGCCGTCGCCGCGCGGACCGCGGACCTGCTGATCGCCGGGGCCCGCGGCACTGAGTAACACATCAAGGATCTGGAGGGACAGATATGGCACCGACCGTTGCCGACTACCTGCTTGAGCGCCTGCGCGGCTGGGACGTGGAGCATATCTTCGCGTACGCCGGTGACGGGATCAACGGCATCCTCGCCGCCTGGGGGCGGGCGGAGAACAAGCCTCAGTTCATCCAGGCCAGGCACGAGGAGATGGCCGCCTTCGAAGCCGTCGGATACGCCAAGTTCACCGGACGTGTCGGCGTATGCATGGCGACATCGGGCCCGGGGGCCATCCACCTGCTGAACGGCCTCTACGACGCCAAGCTGGACCACGTGCCCGTCGTCGCGATCGTCGGCCAGACCAGCCGCAGCGCGATGGGCGGCTCCTACCAGCAGGAAGTCGACCTGCTTTCCCTGTTCAAGGACGTCGCCAGCGAATACGTCCAGATGGTCACGGTGCCCGAGCAGCTGCCCAACGTGCTCGACCGGGCCATCCGCACCGCGATCGCCGAGCGGGCACCGACCGCAATCATCATCCCCTCCGACGTCCAGGAGCTGGACTACTCGCCGCCGAGCCATGCCTTCAAGATGGTGCCATCCTCCCTCGGGGTCGACTGGCCGACTGCGCTGCCCGGCGACGAGGCGATTACCCGGGCAGCCGATGTGCTGAACTCCGGCAGCAAGGTGGCGATCCTCGCCGGGCAAGGTGCCCGCGGCGCCCGGCGCGAGCTCGAGGAGGTGGCCGAGCTACTCGGAGCCGGAATCGCCAAACCGCTACTGGGCAAGGACGTCCTGTCCGACGAGCTGCCCTACGTGACCGGATCGATCGGGCTGCTGGGCACGCGTCCGAGCTACGAGATGATGATGCACTGCGACACGCTGCTGACCGTAGGCTCAAGCTTCCCCTATACGCAGTTCCTGCCGGCGTTCGATCAGGCCCGCGCCGTTCAGATCGACATCGACGGCAAGTTCATCGGCATGCGGTACCCCTACGAGGTCAACCTCGTCGGCGACTCCGCCGCTACCCTGCGGGCGCTGATCCCGCACTTGAAGCGCAAGGAGGATCGTTCCTGGCGGGAGGCCATCGAGGCGGGAGTGGCCGGCTGGTGGCAGTCGATGGACGCTGAGGCCGACGTGGAGGCCGATCCGATCAACCCGATGCTGGTCTTCCGCGAGCTGTCCGCCCGGCTGCCCATGGACGCCATCGTCACGGCGGACTCGGGCTCATCGGCCAACTGGTATGCCAGGCAGCTCAGGTTCCGCGGGCAGATGCGCGGCTCGCTGTCCGGCAACCTGGCCACGATGGGTCCCGGCGTCCCGTACGGAATCGGGGCGAAGTTCGGCCACCCGGGCCGGCCGGTGATCGTCTTCGCCGGGGACGGCGCGATGCAGATGAACGGCCTCGCCGAGCTGATCACGGTCAAGCACTACTGGAAGGAATGGGCAGATCCCCGGCTGATCGTCGCGGTCCTGCACAACAACGACCTCAACCAGGTCACCTGGGAGATGCGGGCGATGGAGGGCGCGCCGAAGTTCACCGAGTCACAGCATCTGCCCGACGTGTCCTACGACGGTTTCGCCCGCAGCCTCGGCCTGCACGGGATCGCGGTTGACGAGCCCGGCCACGTCGGGCCCGCCTGGGACAGGGCCCTGACCGCCGACCGCCCCACCGTGCTTGACCTGCGCACCGACCCCGACGTTCCCCCCATCCCGCCGCACGCCACGTTCGAGCAGGCCAAAGACGCTGCCATGGCGCTACTGAAAGGCGACCCGGACCGGTGGGGCGTGCTCAAGGAAGGCCTCATGACCAAGGCCAGGGAGATCCTGCCGGGCACCGGCAACTAACTCGTGGCAGCCACCGTAGCTGGGAATTCATGATGACCGCCGATGCCATCGACGCCGTCGACGTCTCCGTCTACACCGTTCCCACCGATGCCCCAGAAGGGGACGGAACCCTCACCTGGGATTCCACCACCATGGTCCTGGCCGAGATCCGAGCCGGGGATAGCCGGGGGATCGGCTGGACGTACGGACCGCGCGCCTGCGCCAGCGTGATCACCGACGTGCTGGCGGATGCCATCTGCGGCAGGTCTCCGCTTGAGGTGACCAGATCCTCGGATGCGATGGTCAAGGCCGTGCGGAACCTCACCAGGCCCGGAGTGGCCGGCTACGCGATCTCTGCGGTCGATGTCGCGCTATGGGACCTCAAGGCCAGGGTTCTCGGCCTGCCGCTGCATCACCTGCTCGGCGCAGTACGTGACAGCGTCCCGGTCTACGGGAGCGGCGGCTTCACCACCTACAGTCAAGATCAGCTGCGGGACCAGCTGGACGGCTGGGTCGGTGAGCACAGCATCCCGCGAGTCAAGATCAAGATCGGCGAATCGTGGGGCACGAACCTGGCCCGTGACCTGGAACGGATGCGCCAGGCCCGCATGATCATCGGGGACGATGTCGAGTTGTTCGTGGATGCCAACGGCGGTTATCGCGCCAAGCAGGCGATCCGGCTCTTGAACACCGCGAGCGATCTCGACGTTCGCTGGTTCGAGGAGCCCGTTTCCTCCGATGATCTCGACGGACTGCGGGAGGTCCGTGCTGCCGTCCTGGCGGACGTCACTGCGGGGGAATACGGCTATGACCTGTACTACTTCCGCCGGATGTGCGCGGCGGAAGCGGTGGACTGCCTGCAAGCCGATGTGTCCCGGTGCGGTGGCATTACCGAATGGCTGCGGGTCGCCGCCGTCGCCGCCGCTCACGGCCTGGAGATCTCCGGGCACTGCGGTCCTCATCTGCACGCTCACGCGGCCGCCGCTACGCCGAACCTGCGGCATCTGGAGTGGTTCCACGATCATGTCCGGATCGAATCGCTGTTCTTCGACGGCACGCTGGACCCCGCCGGCGGAGTCATTCGCCCCGACCCGGGTGTGCCCGGTCTCGGGCTCACGCTCCGGACGGCTGATGCCGAGCCCCACCGAATCCAGTAGGACAAGTCAAGAACCGCAGCCATGTGCCCGCCGTACCGGGGATATCCGGCACCTGAATCCGGACGTGACCACCAACCTCGGCACGACCCGCCGGATGGTCCCCCGCGCTGGTATGCGCGAAACACGTGACGTGGGTAGCTGGACAAAGTTGAAACCGTAAGACGGCTTGGACCGGGATGGCGAGCCTGTGCCGTGCCAAAACTCGTTCATAGCCGCTGATCTGGCTGTTGGTACTCGCTAGGCCGCTATGCCGTATTCGCTATCAGGCCGGCGGGGACCTGTCTGCGCTCGATCGGGGCGGCGATATCGCCGGCGTGGCCGGCCTGGCGCAGCGGAGGTTTCTGCTGCAGGCCTGGTGTGGCCGGTGGTCGGCTAGTGCTGGGCGTACCCGGCCAGGATCTTGCGGAGGTGCCGCTCGCCGAGGATCAGCACGTGATCCAGGCACTCGCGGCGAAGTGTTTCGAACCGCCCGGCGAATGAGTTCGCCCGCGGCAACTGGACTGAGGTTTTGATCACCTGCGTGCCGTTCCGGCGAAGATACCGTCGAATGCCGTGGTGAGCTTGCTGTCAGCATCAGGCCGGGTCAACTTGGCGGCGGCATCCTGTCGGATCTGGTCGGAGAGCTGTCGACACAAAGCGAGGCCTTCCGCGCCGGGCGATGTTCGACTTCACCGTTGACACCCTGCAAGCCATTCCACGCGCTGACCTCTTGGTGAGCTGGGTAGCGACCCTCGGACCATGCAAGATTGCCTGCGGGATGGACAAACTTTGACCGGCATCGGCAGGAGCCGCGCCGACTCCCGTTCCAGCGCCGGGACCGCCGGTCGTGGCACTATGGTCCCGCCGCGACCTGGGTTCGGCATGACCAACGAGTCTGTACTTCGAAGGAAGTAGATCCCGGAGCCAGTGACAAACCAAGTGACAACGGCTCCGGGCAACGGCCGACACAGCGCGACGTACCCAGACACCGGTATCTGTCTGAACTGCAGTAATCAGACCTATCGCGACGCCGTCAGACGAAACCGGCATGCATGGTAAGGAGAAGGTCTACGGTTCGATTCCGTAACGGGGCTCCACAGGAATTAGCCTGCGAGGCCAGGTCAGAAGCTCACTGGACAGCTCTCATCCTACGCGGCGGATGGGAGTTGTTCCCGTGTTGGGAGGAATCTGGGAGATCGCCTTCTGCCGGGCAGGCAGGGCTGACCCCGTCGGCCCGGCGAGGCCAGCTGGGGAGCTGACGTCCCGGGGTGCCTGGCTGTTGCGGCGCGGAACGGCGCTAGCAACTGTCGAGCAGCGGGACCGGCAGTGCGGATAGATGGCGGCGCGCTCCCGGAAGGACTCTGCCCACCGGCCCAGGAGAGCAGCACCGACCCCCAGGACGCTCAGCTGCAGCAGGACGCGCTGGCCCTTGCCGGGTGCGGCCGGGTCTACGTCGAGAAGGTCAGCACCCGCAAGGCCGCCACGGGGCACCCCGGCCTGGCCGCGGCGCTCGACTACCTGCGCCCCGGTGACACGCTCGTGGTCTGGAAGCTGGATCGGCTCGGCCGCTCGGTCAAGGAGGTGCTCACGATCGCCGATGACCTCCACGCGCGCGGCATCGGCGTCCGGATCCTGACCGGCAAGCTGTCCGGCAGCTACTCGCCGGCCGGCGAGGGCAAGTTCTTCTTCACGATGATGGCCGCGTTCGCCGGGCTGGAGCGGACATCATCCACGAGCGCACCATGGCCGGCCTGGCCGCGGCGAAGGCTCAGGGCCGCATCGGCGGGCCGCCCGCCGTGATGGACGCGGACAAGCTGGCGGCGGCCAGGGCGCGCCGGGCCCGCGGCGAGAGCCCCGCCAAGATCGCCAAGGCCCTCGGCGTCAGCCGCGCCTCGATCTACCGGCATCTGGCCCGCTGAGGGCGAGTAAGGTCAGGTCTAGTTAGATTCAACATCAGTGAGGGATCACAGCGGGCCACGGCGTTCCGCAGCTTGACATAAATGCCCGTTAGCGGCGTTTGACCCGACAGAGCCCAGGATCGCCACGCCGGACCCGGTCCCGCCGCTTACCAGGCCTGATAGGCCTGATAGGCCTGATAGGCCTGATAGGCCTGCTGAGCGGACGGCAACTGGACCGGCCATGCCGGGAGGATGACAGTCCAGCAGATCAGGTGGATGTCGTCGGGGTCGATGGGCGGAAGCGGCTGGGGAGCGGGCTGGCGGACCAGCCCGAGGTGATCAGCGAGCGCGAGCAGGTGGCCGGCTTTTTCTCGTTCGGTCGAACCCCCACGATCACAAGCGGGCTCCAGCCGAACCGGAACGCACGCTAACGACCCTGCCCGCCCCCGGCCGAGCCCCCCGCTGACCTAGCCGAACCCGCCTTAACGTGCGATCCGGTTCCGATGTAGGTCCACCCCCGATCCGATCTCGGGAAGACACCAGCGCGGATCTGCCGGATGGGCCGGGCGCTGGCGCTGGCCCGCGCCCGCATGACAATCGGTGAGGGCCGGTGCCCGCGGCGGGCCGCCCGTAGGATGCTGAACCATGACCCAGGCCGCTGACAGCACCGGTCGCGCTGGGCGCGCGCTGACGACCCGGCGCACGGCCGATGAGGCGCGGGCGAATCTGACCTCCGTGCTGCGACTGTGTCAGGAGGGGAGGCTGCGCTGCAGCGAGAAGAGCCGCCGGCCCGGCGCCGCCACGGTCGCGCTGGTCACCGAGGTGCTGCGGGACGGGGACTTCTATCCGGGCCACGCGATCGCGGCGTTCGCCTGGCCGCTGCTGGTCCAAGCCGGCCGGCTTGCCGAGCTCGCCGGCGGCCGCATGCAGCTCACCCCGCGCGGCCGCGCCATCCTGGCCAGGGCGCCGTCAGATGCACTCACCTTGCTGTGGAGCCGGTGGCTGGCCAGTGCCCCTATCGACGAGCTCAGCCGGATCGAGCACATCAGGGGCCAGAGCAGGCCGAACACGCTCACGGCCGCGTCGAGACGGCGCCAGGCAGTCGGCCGGGCGCTCGCCGCGCTGCCACCCGGAAAGTGGGTCCAGATCGACGAGCTTTTCGCGTCGATGCAGCTCGACGAGCCGCCCCTGCGGGTGGCGCGCAACGACAGCAGCATCTGGCACCTCTACATCGCCGATCCGCGCTATGGCAGCCTGGGCTACCGGGGGTTCCACGACTGGCCGCTGCTGGAAGGCCGGTACACCCTGTGCGTGCTGTTCGAGTACGCCGCCACCCTCGGCCTGATCGACGTCACGTACACCGACCCGGCCGGGGCCCGGGACGACTTCCGCGGCAACTGGGGCACGGACGACCTGGACTACCTGTCCCGCTACGACGGGCTGACCGCTATCCGGCGGGTGGCCTCGTTATGAAACCGGTGGGGCCACTCCCGGCCAGATCGGCGTTTGTGCAGATGACTACGGACATCGGTGCACACGATTTCGGACATCGACACGGCGCGTCGACGCCGCCGAGCGAGAATGTGCTATCAGAGATAATGTGCGGGAGTCAGGTCCCGCCACGAGTGCCATTTCCGCAGGACGGCATGCGGTCTATCAGAGATAATGGGCCATTACCTCTGATAACTCCTCGGCCGTGGAGACAGCCGCCGCATTCCTGGTGCTCCGGCACGCCTTACTGTTCTGGGCGTCTTAGGACTTCAGGCGCGGTGTCCCTTCACGCACCAGCAATTGACCCGTCCGGGTTCAAGCCGAACCGGCGCACCCTTTCCGCTTCTTCACCTCGGCCCTTCTTTATCAGCAGCTCGGCCAGCTGTCCGGCGGCAGCCTCGTCACCAGCGTCAACCCGGGTGCGGGCGGGTCCCGGAACGGTGAGGTCCGCTGCCATGCCCAGCTACTCCGTAATGACCAATATGGAGTAGCCGCCGGGCCGGTCACGAGTGGCGCGGCCAGGGTCGGCGGCGCGCCCGCGCCGCCGGGGCGGGCGGTGGGACGGTGCCGTCATGGGCCAGGCAGCCGGCATTGCCCCGCCAGGGGGTCGCCGTGCGTCGAGGTCGGCACGGAGGCGGTGACACGATGAGCAGCCGGAGGCATAACCTCCCGGGCGCGACCACCCGCAGCCGGGGACTGTCGGCGGCGGGAGGGGGCAGCGTCGCGGCGATCGCGTCCGCCACCGTTTCCAGGAGCGCAGCCCACGCGGTGATGACGGCGATGGCCAATTTGCGGAACATCTGATCTTCTCCCCCTTGCGCGGCCGGGGTCCAGGAACGCGTGCTAGGTCATCCTCGCCGTCCACGGCACGCGGGAAACATCCGTCAGGTGACGGCTACGGACCGAGGACAGCGCACAGCGCTGACCTGCTGTTGTTCACTTTATGAGACGCAAGTCACACAGAAATTAATTCTGCGTGTCCCCGTGATTTCCAGGACACGGGCCGGCCTGGGTTCCGCAGCTGATGTAGCGCGATAGTCCATGAAACAGGGTTTTGACGTGCGGGAACGCGCCGCAGCCTGGACTGTGGGCGTGTATCTGTCCTCGGTTGTGTTCGTGCTTGTCAGCTGGCTGCGGGGGTGGGCTGGTAAATCCTTACCGGCACGTCGGCTAGCGCGAACCCGGCGGCTATTGCTTACTTCCTGGCCGCGATGGCCTGGTCCACGCTCTGGTAGATGCCGAAGACCTTCGTCAGCCCGGTGATCCGGAAGATCTTCAGTATCCGCTCCTGCGTGCAGACCAGATCCAGCGAGCCGTCGTGCGCCCGCACCCGCTTCAGGCCCCCGACCAGCACCCCCAGGCCGGTGGAATCGAGGAACCCGACCTTCTCCAGGTTGACGACAAGCTGGTAGTTGTTCTTGCTGACCAGATCGATGAGCAGCTCACGCAGCCGCGGCGCGGTGTAGATATCGATCTCGCCCCCGACGTTGACGACCTCGATGCCGTCTTTGCTGTAGTGCCCCAGCTTCAGATCCACGAGTCCTCCAGCCGCCATGCATGGTGTCATCGGCGTCCGTCCCGGGCGAATGGGCCGGCGTAGCCATAGCCGGGGCGTGATCCCCGCCACATTCAACCACGCTCCGTCATCACCTTTGTACGAAATCAGGCCTTCGGGTATCCCTCGGCGGGTGACACACTGAAAACCTGCGCCGGCGATCACGCCGGTCACCCCAGCCGGGTCCCGGGCCTGGCCGCGGCGGCGCGCAGCAAGGGGTCTGAGGAAGAGCAGTACAGGATCCTCTGCCCTCACCCGGAGCACTGGCAGCCAAGGCAGTGGCGCTGTGCCAGTAGCTCGTTACCTCCGGACGCCGCTCGCCCGGATCCGTACAGCCATACAGCCATCCGTACAGCCAAGCCGGGCGACGATCAGCCCCTCGTGACATCAATTCACCCGGCCGCCGCCACGGCTGTGCGGATTCCGGCGCCTTCGGCCCGATATGCCCGCGAGCGCCCTGGTGTAGGGGAAACGACCGATTCCGGGACGGCAGCGTTGCTGCAATCTCCGGTTACCCTCCAGTTACCTTTCCCTGTGTGACTCAGGGCCCTTGATTTGGCGCTGGTTCCGGTTTCAGATGCTGGCACCGGAGCGCCAATCGCCATTGGCGGCGGGTGGATGCGTGAGTCTGGTGGGGGTTTCTGGTGGATACGGTGGTGCGGTATCAGGTCGGCGAGGGTTCGTCGGTGCTGGTGGAGGTGGATGAGGACACCTACGGTGTCGAGGTGGTGTCCCGTACGTCGGAGGGCGTGCTGGAGGCGGGGCAGCGGCTGGAATCCGCGCTGGGCGGCGTGAGGGATGCGGCGCAGGCCACGCTGGACGCGTTGAGCAAGCTGTCGCCGGAGACGGTGGAGGTGGAGTTCGGGATCAAGCTCGCCGGGGAGGCGGGGGCGTTGATCGCGAAGACCAGCGCGGAGGGCCACTTCACGGTGAGGCTGTCGTGGTCTCCGGGTAAGGAGTCCTAGCCGTGGCGCAGGGACCACCGGAGCGGCCCGGCTGGCAGGTGCGTATCAGCCCGGCCGTGCCCGGGCCGGATGGCGCGCTCATGGAGGATCCAGATCGCCCCCCGTCGGGGGGCGGGGTGTGGGTCGGTGACCGGTGGGTGCTGACCTGCGCCCACGTGGTCGGTCCGGAGCCGCGGACCGTGATGGCGCGGTTCAGCTTCGCGGGCGGCGAGCCAATCCCAGCCACGGTGACGGCACAGGGGTGGCGGCCCGGGGAGCAGGGTGACCTGGCGTTGCTGGAGCTGGAGCGCGACCCGCCGCCGGCGGCGCGACCGGCGCCGCTGCGGCCCGCGCTCGGCGTGACCGGGCACGCCTGCGCTGCCTACGGCTACCCGCGGGGGCTCGACAGCGGGGTGTTCAGCGAGCCGGAGATCACGGGGCAGACGGTGGACCGGCTGCAGCTGATGGCGCGGGTCGCGCACGGGCACCAGATCGAGAAGGGGTTCTCCGGCACTGGCCTGTTCGACACCGAGACCGGCGCCGTGGTGGGCCTGGTAGTCACCCGTGACAGGGGCCAGGATGTGCTGGGCGGGTTCGCGATCCCGCTGCAAGCCGCGGAGGCGGCATTCCCGCAGCTGGGTCCGTGGATGGACTGGCTGTCCTGGGTGGTGCTGGGAATCGTCAGGGAGGCAGATCTTATCGCCCAGACCCTGGGCCCTACCGGGGACCAAGCTGGTTCCTGGATCAAGCCACCCGATGCCAGGCCCATCGCGGACCCCCTAGAGGAGCTCGGCGCTGGTTATGTCCGGGACATGGTCTGCGCCCAGCATCACGCCGTGCGTGATGGCGCGGCGATGGCTGCCGTGCTCGGCCAGGCGATGGCCGAGCGGACAATGGCCGCCCTGCGGGGCGGGGCGGACCCGATGTCCCTCCAGCGGGGAATCGACGCCGCGGTGGAACAGGTCACGGCGCAGCTGCGCAAGCTCGCCAAGGACGTGGAGTCGGAAGAACAGCTCTCGGCGGCGGTGTCGATCGCCGTCGGCGACGCGGAGATCGGCGGCCTGGTCGCCCGGGCCATGTACACAGTCGGCAAGGAGGGCGGCATCCTCGTCGAGGAAAGCCACACCCCCGATCTCCAGCTCGAGTTCACCCGGGGCATACGCTTCGGCGGCGGCTACCTCTCACCTCAGTTCGCCACCGATCCCAAGCGGACGGAGGCGGTCCTGCAGGACCCATACATCCTCATCATCGATTCCAGGATCTCGACCAGCAGGCTCATCGTCGATCACTTCAGTTCGAACCTGTCGCCACTGCTCGAAAACGTCGCGCAGTCCGGCAGGCCGCTAGTGATCATCGCCCACCACTTCGATGATGAGGCCCTCGACACGCTGATCGCCAGGCAGCACGCGGGAGCGCCGGTCAAGCTGGCCGCGGTCAGGGCACCCGGTGCCGGTGCTCTCCGCAAGGCGAAACTGGATGAGATCGTCAAGGTAACCGGCGGGAAGGTCATAACCCGGGACGACCCCAGCCCAGCGCGCGGCAGCCCCGACCGAACCGGTCAGTCTCGTAGGTATCGCACCTCGTTCGTCATCAGGCTGCCGCGAGTTGTCATCATGCTGGATAACGGTGACCTTGACCTGCTTGGCACGGCACGCAGGGTGCTGATCACCAAGGACGAGACCACGATCGTTGGTGCCAGGCAGACCGACCGGGGGATACATCAGCTTCCCCGATTCCGCGCTAGGGCCAGGGACAGCCGCTCCCACCCGGAGAAACCGCGGGAACGGCCCGCCAAGCCAGCTGGTGGTGTTGCGATGGTTAAGATCGGCGCGGCCACCGAGAGTGAGCTACGGCAGCGAAAACAGCGCGCGGAATCCGCCATCGTCATCGCCCGCATGGCACTGAAATACGGCTTGCTGCCCGGCGGCGGTGCGGCACTGGCAAAGGTTCAGCCGCAACTCCGCCTGCACCCCAGGTCGGCTAGCCAGGACGAAGCTCGGGGGAGAGAGATAGTGCTCGGCAGTCTGGCCGAGCCGCTCAAGCGGATCCGCGCTAATACAGCTCGCGCCCCACTAGCCGCAGGCTCCACAGCACCCCGGGAACCTAGCACCAGTCTCGACACCACATCGGTCATCTCCCAGGCAGTGGCCAGTGCCGCCGCCATGACCCAGCGGCTACTGCTACTCAGCCGAGCCGGGCCGATCAATGATCGCTTATTGCGACATGAGAAGGGACACCATGTCGGCACTGCGCCACATAACGCCCAAGAATTGGCGACATAGAGCTCTGAAAGTCACAGCCTGCCAGGTCACAGCGTCGGGAAACAATGTCGGGGAAACTACGTCGCCTAACTAGGTGCGCATCACCGTTTGCGCTACAGTCGAGGTCATGGCAGCGGCCCGGCCCGACCTCGCACCCGGGTACCGGTGCGGGCAGCCCCGGCCCGGCCTGCTGTACGCGCCGCCCGCCGGGCCGGGCCCGCGTGATGGCGAAGATCGGGTACGCGCGGGTGTCCACCCGCAGCCAGAACGACGACAGCCAGGTCGATGACCTGACCGCCTACGGGTGCGAGAGGATCTTCACCGACACCGCCTCCGGCAAGCACGCCGCCCGCCCCGAGCTCGACAAAGCACTCGCCTACCTGCGCGCCGGCGACGTATTCGTCATCACCCGGCTGTCCCGCGCCATGCGCTCCCTCAAGCACCTCCTGGCCCTCGCCGACGAGCTGCGCGACCGCGGCGTCGGCCTGGTGGTCCTCAAACAGCAGATCGACACCACCACCCCGCAGGGGCGCCTAGTGTTCCACCTGCTCGGCGCGATCGATGAGTTCCAGCGCGAGCTGATCGTCGAGGGCACCCGCGAGGGTCTGGCGGCCGCCCGGGCCCGCGGCCGCACCGGCGGCCGCAAGCCCAAGCTGAACGACCGCCAGGCCGCCACCGTCCGCCGCATGTAAGCCGCCACCGGCCCCGACGGCAAAAGGCAGCACACCGTCGCCGAGATCGCCCAGGCCGTCGGCGTCCACCGCACCACCGTCTATGACTACCTCAAGAAAGAGGACTGACATGGCCGACGGTCTCCAGGACGCGTCCCGGCACGCCGGGCAGGTGGTCCGCCGCGTGCTGCTGCGCCGCACATCGCCATCGACGCCGAGACCGCCCAGCTCGTCGCCGACGCCGTCCACGCCGCGCTCCGCGCCGGTGCGCCCTCCCGGCCGCCGCGCCGGCGCCGGCGTGTTCCCCCGCCGGCTGCGCCCCCCTGTTCTGACCCGGCAGGCGCGGGCTTCCTGACGCCGGCCGCAGGACGATGGCGCACCTGGCGTAGCCGATGAGCTTTCCCGCCCCGGCAGCGGGCCGGTTAGTCTCCCCTTACGGACGCCGTGATCTTGGCTGGGTGGGTCTTGCGCGGACCCGCGCTGCTTACCCGGCCGCCTTGGCCCCCGAAGAGTTCCGCTGCCCTGGCGTGCGCGGCGCCGGTGCACCTGGAGCGCTCGC
>JBKQQQ010000063.1:0-8937 GCA_052144275.1 Streptosporangiaceae bacterium | reverse complement strand
CCCCGGTGGGCAGCGCGTCGGCCGGGCGGCCGGCGAGTTCGGCCAGGCCCAGCCGGGCCAGGATGTCGGTGACGACGCGGGCGGCCTGCCGCCGCTCGGGTCCCAGCTCGGCGGCGAGCAGCAGGTTATCGCGGACGCTCAGCCGGCCGAATAGCTCCAGCCGCTGGAACGTCCGGGCCAGCCCGTGCCGGGCCCGGCCCGCGGGCCCAGCCGGGTGACATCCTGCCCGTGGCCGTCCGCCGCATACCGGACGGGGTGGACGACCACGTGGCGGCCGCCTCCGGCGTGGCGCACCGCACCGCCTACCATGTGCTGAAGTCCGTGGCCGCCGTGCAGCCGGGCGAGGAACTCGTGGTGCTCGGCGCCGGCGGAGGGGTGGGCCTGGCCGCGGTGCAGCTCGGCTCCGTCCTCGGCGCGACCGTGACCGCCGTCGCCTCATCGGCCGGCAAACTCCAGGTGGCGGCGGAGCACGGGGCCATCCGCCTCATCTGCCACCGGCCGGGCGACCTGCGCCAGGCCCTGCGGGAGGCCCTTCCGGACGGCGCCGACGTGGTCGTCGACCCGGTCGGCGGCGACCTCGCCGAGCCCGCCCTCCGGGCGATGCGATGGGGCGGCCGGTTCGTGACCGTCGGTTACGCGTCGGGCGTCATCCCGCGGATCCCCCTCAACCTGGTGCTGCTCAAGGGCGTCCATCTCATCGGCTTCCAGCTGCGGGACTTCGCCACCCACGCGCCGGACGAACTCCGCCGCAACGAGCAGGAGCTCCTGGACATGCTCGCCGCCCGCCGGGTGGTGCCCCACATCGGCGCCACGTTCGACCTCACCGACACGGCCGCGGCCCTGCGCCATGTCGCCGACGGCAAGGCCATCGGCAAGGTCGTCCTCGACGTCAGCCGGACGGCCCGGCACTAGCCCCGAGGGCTGTAAGGCCGGAGGGCGGTCAGGCCGCAGGGCGGTCAGGCCGCAGGGCGGTGAGGCCCGAGGACCGTCAGGTCGCACGCAAGGCGAACGGGAAGTGCTCCGTCCACCGGCGGCGGCCATCGAAGGCGATCGTGAGCGCCTGATAGCCGTCGAGCGCCTCGATCAAGTCCAAGCCGTCCTCGCCGACGACCGCGACTGCCGTGGCGAGCGCGTCCGCGAGGCCAAGGTCGGGCCCGGTCACGCTCGCCGAGGCGACCCGCGCGGTCGGCTGGCCCGAATGCGGATCGATCAGGTGGTTACCGCGCTCATAGGTACCCGACGTGGCGATGGCCCCGGTGAGATAGACGACCTCGGCCAGGCGGCCCGGCGAAAAGGGGTCAGCGATGCCGACCCTGAAAGGCTTGCCACCTCCCAGGTCGCCGAAGCTCGCGATGTCCCCGGCCGCGTTCACGATCGCGCCGCAAACGCCGCTCGCGCGGAACGCGCCGAGCGCCCTCTGCGCGGCCCACCCCTTCACGTATCCGGTGGGGTCGATCCCCCCGGGCATGGCCCACGGGTCGAACCATCCGCCGGACAGCTCACGCGCGACGGCGCATTGCCCGAGGACTTCGGAAACCTCCGCCGGAGCCTGAGCACACGTAATCTCCCCTCGCCGCAGCCGGCTGACCGGGCTGTGCGGTTTCCACGTGCTGAACACCGCGTCCGCGCGCTGGAGCAACGCCCGCGCCATGGCCAGCTGCCGGGAGGCGCCGGCGCCTGCCGTGGCGTCCGCGGTATAGACGTCGATGGTCACGACCGTGCCCATCACGTCTTCCAGGTGGTGAATCGAGCGCACGGGGAACTCGGGCGGCCCGGTCACGGCCTGACGACCAGCCGTCACTGGAAGCCGAGCGTGTGAAGTGCCGCCTGGAGCGATTGCTGGAAACCAGCGCTGGTGTAACTGGCGCCCGATACACCTTGAATGTTGGCGCTTTGCGCCTGCAACGTCTCCTGAATCAGGACCGGTATCGACTGCTGGTCGATGAACTGGGAGCGCTGGCTCCCCCCGTCATCGAGAGAGGCAATCCCGACCTTGGTTATCTTGCTACCGGAAACCGTGACCGAGACCGACAGGACGCCGAAGTTGTAGTTGACGGCGGGGCCGACGACGGTGCGGGTGGCACCCGGTTTCGCCTTCGCGGTCGAACCGGACCGGGGCGGAGAACTCGCGCCGCCAGAACTCTGGCCTCGCGGCGAGCTGCCGGAGCTGGCCGCGGCGGAAGGCTGCGCAGTCCCGGAAGCTCCGGGCAAGGCACCGAGGCTGAGCTTGGCCGGGGTGGTGTGAAAGGCCAGCACGCCAGCAAGACCCGCGAAGGTCGCCGTTATCACGATCGGAGTTCGTCTCATTGAGCTGATCCTTTGAGTACGCGCACGTGCTGTCCGAAATTAATACGCAAACTAGAATTCAAACGCTTCCTGGTGGATCTGTTCCCCGGCTACGCCTAGCCGCAAGGCCGCGTCGATGACGCTGGCCCCGAACCCGTCCGGCCCGCAGATGTACACGTCGCGTACGGCGAGGTCGGGAACCAGCCGGCGCAGCACGTGGGCGTCGAAGCGGACCCTGCGCCGGGAGCCGACGATCTCATGGAGCCGGCCGCCACGCCGCTTGACCAGTGCGGCGACCTCATCCCGGTGGACGAGGTCGTCGACGGTCGACGCCCGGACGATGACGACCACGTCGGTCTCGCCCGGCAGGTCCTCAAGCAACGCGCGCAACGGGGTAATGCCGACTCCGGCGCCGATCAGCGCGACGCGATCATAGGTGCGCGCATGGCGGGTGAACGCTCCATAGGGCCCCTCGATGGCGACGCGGGTACCCGGCCTTAGCAGCCGTACCGCGCGGCTCTGGTCGCCGAGCCCCTTGATCGTCACGCGGATATAGGGAGGCTGTGGCAGTGCGGACAGCGAGTACGGGTGCGCCTGCCACCACAGGTCCCTGGTGAGGAAGCGCCAGAGGAAGAACTGGCCTCCCGAAACCGCCAGGCGATCCAGCCGCCGGCCCTGGCAGATGACCGAGACGACGCCTGGCGCTTCTGCGCGGACCTCGACGACCCGCAGCTGGTGCCGGAGGCTCCGCCCGATCGGCTGAGCGATCCGGAACACGATGACCATCCCGGCTGTGCCCGCCCAGATGACAATCCAGATGGCCCGCGTGAGCGGGTGGCCGATGAAGGGGACGCCGGTGACGATCTGGTGGGCGAACGCGAGCGCGAGCCCGAGGTAGACGTAGAGGTGGACGACCCACCAGGTTTCGTACCTGAGCCGGCGCCGGACGACCCTGACTGAGGTGACCCCCGCCATCACCAGGAGACCGAACCCGGCGATCGCGGCGAGCAGGTCCGGATAGGACCTGACGAACACCCACAGCTGCCGCAGCACCCCCGCCTTCGCGGCCTGCGCGTAGCCGAGCGTGATCAGGATCACATGGGCGGTGATCAGTCCGAATGCCCACGGGGCGACCTGCCGGTGCCAGCGGACGAGCCGGTCCTGTCCGACCGAGGTCTCCAGCCACGGCAAGCGGGCGATGAGCACCACCATGATCAGCATCAGATACGCGCCGGTGAAGCCGGTGAGCCGGCCCTCGGCGGTCAGCAGCCCTCCCGGCGCGGCGAGCGATCCTCGGTCCTCGCCGATAATGACCGTTCCGACGGTCACGCCGAACCCGAGGCCGGCCAGCGCGGCACACGCGTCGACGACCCGCGGCCGGGGCGCGGGACCTGGCCGGTGCGCACGCACGGACGCGGATCCTGCGCCGGCCCTCTTGGCCGGGGTAACCGGCGAGTGGCGCATCACGGGGCTACCGTGACGCATCATGCTCAAGGAATTGTGACCGCGACCTAAGGTTTTCTTCTGAGCCGCGAGCCAGCAGCCAAAAGACCGGCCGAAACCGGCCGAATACGGCCGGGACGTGGCGTGCCAGGCCGACATGACACAGGCGGTGCAGTGGGTAACCAGAGACCATAAGACCGACGCTCTCCCGTGGCAACACTAGCTCCTCGATCGGCCGGGCCATGCCGTCGTAGACGGACAACGCCCGGCAGCCAGACCCCCGGCTACCAGCGCCGCACCATAGCCGACGACCGGCGCCACGCGGCGGCGCCTTAGCCGAATTCAGGCTATCCGCTATACCGGCTATCTGCGAATTACTCTTCCTGAGTGGTTACCACACCGGATCTGGTCAAGAATCAGCACTTAATGAATATTTCATTAAGCAGGCAGAAATGAGGTCATTTGTCTGGGTGGCCCAGGAGGGCGACACCGCTGGACGTCCGGGATTCACCCTCGCGGACTCTCGCGCATTGCCCAGCCACTGCGCTGAGGCTGGTGAGACCTCGGCGTCCTCACAGTGATCCGCCTCAGCGGCGTGTGTTGCAATTGTAAGACTAGACGTCTTACAGTTGAGGTATGGCGGATACGATCACTATTCGTACTGACGACGAGACCGAGCACGCTCTCGACGTGCTCACCCACGACGGCAGCTCGCGATCTGCCGCCATCCGGCAAGCCGTGCTGGAGGCTGCCAGCCGACGCGAGCGCGCAGCCGAGATGCGCCGGGAAGTCTTGCGGATGGATCTCGGCAAGCCCGACGGCGTCAACATAGCGGAGGAACTGGCCCGCGATCGCGCCAGCGAACGCTGATGATCTACCTCGACTCCGCGGCTGTCGTCAAGCTCGTCCATGCCGAGCCGGAATCGCAGGCGCTGCGCGGCTGGCTGGATGAGCGGGCGGAAACCGGCTGGATCAGCTCCGTGCTGGTAGAAATCGAGTCATTCCGGGCGCTGGCCAGGTACGCACCGGACGCCATATCCCGCTTGCCCGCCGTGCTGGACCAGATCGACCTGATCGACCTAGGTCCGCGCATCCGGAGCCTGGCCCAGGCGGCCAAGCCGGCGACAGTCCGCAGCCTGGACGCGATTCACCTGGGCACGGCGCTGCATTCCCGCTCCGGGCTCACCTCGTTCGTGACATACGACAAGCGCCTGCTGGACGCGGCGCAGGCGGCGGGACTCCCAGTCGACTCCCCTGCCTAGCGGCGTCTGACGTCGCACGCACGCTCCCTGCGGGCTGGTATTCGTGGCTGAGCTGGACGACACCATCCAAGCCGATACGAATGCTCGGTGATCCTGGACTTCCTGCACAAGGACCTGCGTCAACGGGCATGAGGGCGCGGGCCGCCCGGTCTTGGCGGGCGTGCAGCGGCCGGGATGGCCGGGGCAGCCGGATTACCGCGAAAGCCGTGATCGGCGCCGTCTGTCGGTATGGCGCGCGACGGACTACCTTCGGATCATGCTCAAGCGTAAAATTACGCTCCCGCCGGAGCATCTGTATCCGGCGGATGAGTGGCGCATCGTGGAGGCGCGCTACTCAGATGAGTTCGTCGGCCTGACCGAGACCGTCTTCTCGCTGGGTAACGGTTTCCTCGGCGTCCGGGGCAGCTTCGAGGAGGGCCGCCCGGCACTGGTCCCCGGGACATTCGTCAACGGGTTCCACGAGACCTGGCCGATTGTGCATGCGGAAGGCGCGCCGGCGCTCGCCAAGACCGGCCAGACGATCGTGAATGTGCCCGACACGACGATCATGAAGCTCTACGTGGACGACGAGCCGTTCTTCCTGCCGACCGCGCGCCTCCAGGATTACGGGCGGATCCTGGACATGCGGGCCGGGACCCTGACCCGTGAGCTGGTATGGGCCACCGCCGCCGGCAAGCACATCCGAATCCGCTCCCGCCGGATAGTCTCGCTCGAGCACCGCCACCTGCTCGCGATGACCTACGAGGTCACGATGCTCGACGCGGCGGCGCCTGTCGTGGTCTCGTCACTGGTGCTCAACCGCCAAGACGCCCGACCGACCGACGACCTGCCCGAGTACCGGCCGGGAGATCCCCGCCTGGCGACCGTGCTCCCGCACCGGGTGCTCAACGTGCGGGCTACCGAGCTGACCGAACACCGCATCCTGCTTGGCTACCAGACAACCAGGAGCGGGATGACGCTCGGCGTCGGCGTTGACCACGTCATCGACGCGGCGTGCTCGTCCCAGGCAGTGAGGTCCCTCGACGACGAGACGGGCGAAGTACTCCTCACGGCCGATGCGGTGCCGGGCGTCCCGATCCGGATCACCAAGTACGCGACCTACCAGACCTCGCGCAGCATCCCAGTCCCCGAGCTCGTCGACCGGTGCCGGCGGACCTTGGACCGCGCGGTCCGGGACGGGTTCGACGTGCTCGCCGCGGCTCAGCGCGCGAATCTCGACCGGTTCTGGGACCGCGCCGATGTGCGGGTGCAGGCCCGGCTCAATCCTGTGCGGCAACAACAGGCGGTCCGGTGGAACCTCTACCAGATCGCGCAGGCATCCTGGCGTGCAGAAGGGGCCGGAGTCCCGGCGAAGGGGCTGACCGGGCAGGCCTATGAGGGCCACTACTTCTGGGATACCGAGGTCTACGTCCTGCCGTTCCTGTCCTACACCCAGCCGGGGATCGCCCGGAATCTGCTGCGGTTCCGGCACAGCATGCTCGGCCGCGCGCGGGAGCGGGCGGCCGAGATGAGCCAGCGAGGGGCGCTGTTCCCGTGGCGGACCATCAACGGCGAGGAGGCTTCGTCCAATTTCCAGCAGGGCACCGCCCAGTATCACATCAACGCCGATATTGCTTACGCGGTCAAGCGCTACGCCAACGTCCAGGGTGACATGGGCCTGCTCGGCGAGATCGGCGCGGAAATCCTCGTCGAGACCGCCCGGCTGTGGCGGGACCTCGGCTTCTATGGCGCCGACAAGAGATTCCACATCCACGGCGTGACCGGGCCCGACGAATACACCACCGTGGTCAACGACAACACCTACACCAACCTCATGGCCCGGCTGAACCTCAATTTCGCCGCCACCACCATCCGCCGACTGCGCGAGGAGCGGCCCAGGGACTACACCGCGCTCGTCCATGCGGTCAGACTTCAGCCCAGGGAGGTCGAGTCCTGGGAGCAGGCGGCGGCCGCAATGCACGTTCCATTCGATGATGAAATCGGCATTCACCCGCAAGACGAGACGTTCCTGCGCCGCGAGGTGTGGGATCTCGACAACACACCACGCGACAAGTTCCCGCTGCTGCTGCACTACCACCCGCTGGTGATCTACCGGCACCAGGTGCTCAAGCAGGCCGACATCGTGCTGGCCATGTTCCTGCTCGGCAACGAGTTCTCCGAGGAGCAAAAGCGCCGCAACTTCGACTACTACGACCCGCTCACCACCGGCGACTCATCCTTGTCGGCGTGCGTGCAGAGCATCATCGCCGCGGAGATCGGCAACGAGCGCCGAGCCCTGGAGTACTTCCAGTACGCGCTGCTGATGGACCTGGGTAACGTGGCCGGCAACGTTTCGGACGGAGTCCACATCGCCTCCGCCGCCGGCGTATGGTCCTCGCTCGTCTTCGGGTTCGGCGGCGTCCGCGACTTCGACGGCCAGCTGTCCTTCGCGCCCAGGCTGCCGCACGCCTGGAACGAGCTCGCCTTCTCGCTGCGCTTCTGCGGACGGCAGCTCCGGGTCAAGCTCACCCATGATGAGGAGCGCTACCTCGTCGAGGAAGGTGAGCCGCTGAACGTCCTCGTCCGAGGCGAGTCACACCTGCTCAGCCCGGATAGTCCCGTCGCGATCAAGCTCCCGCTACCGGGCCCCGGACGCTGAGCACAATCATCGACTCTCCAGCGCCCGGGTCCAGCTCCGCTCACGCCCGCCTCGCGCCAGAAGAGCCTGGTCGTGAGCGCACCAATACGTCGCGCGGCAGTAAGGCCGGGGGCTCTGGCGCCGACCAGATTGCCTGGTGCCAGAGACGGCCAGAAGATCCAAGGTGCGTGTCCACGGACCAGACGGGTGATTGTGAGCGCCGACGCGCACCTAGCCTCCCAGGCCGGCTTGTGGCCGGTAACCACGAATCGGCCGGTAACGCAAGCATCGCAGGTCCCGTAACGGGGACCGGCCCTTATTTCATGGCGGCCACGCCCGAGCGATCGGGCCTGCGCAGAGTCTTTGGTCCGGCCGGAACAGGACCGAAGACCCTCCCCCGGTCCACGCCGCGCCTGATGGGCTTGAGGTCAGATGGCTTCGCCAGGCGCGCCGCCGTTTGGGTGACAGCCGAGAAAGCAGCACATCTCATTCGACTGCGTATGTGTCAGCCAGCGCGATGAGGCTGTTATCGATGCGACTGCGACGGCGATCGTCCCACCCGCCCGATCGGCCGTTTCACGAGTCCTCCTGCCCGGGTCCGGTTGGACGAGCCCGGCATCCGACCACGTACCTGCTAGACGACAAGGCTCTACGACATGACCAGTAACGTGATCCAGCCCGCCGGTATCCGCGAGGTGGCGGTGATCGGGCTTGGCCTGATGGGCTCGGGTATCGCCGAGCTACTCGCCCGCAGCGGCCGCCGCGTCGTCGCGATCGAGATCAACCAGGAATTCCTGGATCAGGGCATGGCCCGGCTGAACACCTCCCTGGACCGGGCGGTCAGCCGGGGCAAGATGACCGATACCGCACGGGAGGAGATACTGGCCCGGATCCGGCCCACGGCTGACATCGCGGCCGGAGTGGCAAACGCCGATCTGGTGATCGAGGCCATACCAGAACGCATGGAGCTTAAAAGGACCCTGTTCGCCGAGCTGGACGCGGCCTGCCGGGCCGATGCGATCCTGACCAGCAATACCTCCTCGCTCTCGGTTACGGGGATAGCGGGCGGCACACTGTATCCCGCCCGGGTAGCGGGATTGCACTTCTTCAATCCCGCGCCGGTCATGAAGCTGGTCGAGGTAATCTCCACGGTGCTCACCTCGCCGGAGACCGCCGAGGCGCTGGTCCTGCTGGTCCGTGATCTGGGCAAGACTCCCGTCCAGGTCAGCGACCGGGCCGGGTTCATCGTCAATGCGCTGCTGGTGCCCTATCTCAACCACGCGGTGCGGCTGCTGGAAACCGCGCAAGCCACGCGCGAGGACATCGACA
>JBKQQQ010000062.1:0-10503 GCA_052144275.1 Streptosporangiaceae bacterium | reverse complement strand
GGTGGGGGCGGCGCCGGACCAAGCCGGCTTGCTCAAGCCGGTCGACGAGCATGGTGATCGCCCCCGAGGTGAGCGACAGCCGGTCGCCGAGGTCGCGCTGGGTGAGCGGGCCGTCGGCTTCGAGGTGCTCGAGCGCGTCGAGGTCGGTCGCGCTGATACCCGCCGCGCTGGCGAGCGCGCCGCGCATGCGGTCTCGTTCGAGGCCGAACCGTTGCAGGCTGGCCGCCATTGCCTCGGGTTCCAGAGCTGTCATTTGACCCAGTATAGCGAAGAGCTAGACTACTTATTAACAAAGCTACTTAGCCAGTGAGGCGCTTGGAGGTGGCTATGAACGGATCGCTCTCTGCTGGTGCGGATGCCTCAGGGCTCGCCGGGCCCGAGATCGAGGTTCTGGGGCTCGCCAAGACCTACGCCGGAGGGGCCGAGGCGGTGCGGGGCATCGACCTCCAGGTCGGCCGATCGCCTGGCCGACGGCGCCTCGGCGCTCTCGCCACGCTGACACAGGAGGACCAAATGAGACTCGATTCGCTCTTCTACCGGCTCGCATACCGCTTCGGAAGGCCCAGGTGGGACACCACCGAGCCCCGGCCCGAGCTTGCAGGGTTGCTGCAGGGCCGCCAGCCCGGCCGCGCCCTCGACCTCGGCTGCGGGACCGGAACCGACGCCATCTACCTCGCCGGACAGGGCTGGGAAGTGACGGGAGTGGACTTCGTCCC
Organism: Streptosporangiaceae bacterium; assembly: GCA_052144275.1. GTDB lineage: Bacteria > Actinomycetota > Actinomycetes > Streptosporangiales > Streptosporangiaceae > Palsa-504. Next base: position 9,787 of record JBKQQQ010000062.1, on the reverse strand, counting down.
CGAAGCCATCGAGACGGCCAGAACGCGAGCCCGGGCTGCCGGGTCCACCGCCAGTTTCGTGGCGGGCGATGTCACTCGCCTCCGCCAGGCCGGGGTCGGCGGTCCCTTCGATCTCATGATGGACATCGGCTGCTATCACGCGATCCCGGCCGGCCTCCGGGATGCCTATGCGGCCGAGGTGGCTGCTGTCGCACGGCCGGGCGCTGACTTCTACCTGGCCGGCATCACCGACCCACCGGCGACCTGGCGCCTGCTCGGTGCCCCGGGCGTCAGCGCAGCCGAGTTGCACCGCCGCTTCGGTGCAGATTTCGATCTCGCAGATGAGCGAACAGCCGGTCCTGCCGGCCGGGTCTCACACTTCGTCCTCTACCACCTCGTCCGCAAGCAGGCCACGCCGAGCGATTGAGGACAGGCCCATTCCCCCAGGTCGTTCCTTGAACATGAACTGGCGGCACCTATGCGAGGAGATCGGGCACTCTGGGCGGGTACGAGAGAAAGGGCTACAGCGATGACGGATCATCCCAGGGTCGCGTCCCGAGACCGGCGGCGCCGACGCGGAAGGGCATCTCTTGTCGCTGTCAAGGCCGTCCACACCGTCGTGTGGCTGGCCGTCGAGTCGTCCATGCTGTACTTGCTCGTCGCTGGCTTCACCAGGCGAGCCGATCGCGGTGCTGCGATCGCGGGCGCGATTGTGGCCGGTGAATCCCTGATGTTCGCTGCCAGCGGATGCCGGTGCCCCCTCACTGGCGTGGCGGAATCGCTTGGTGCTGAACACGGCTCGGTCACGGACATGTACCTGCCGTCTTGGTTCGCGAAGAGTCTTCCGGCTATCCACGCGCCGCTCATCGTTCTGGCCGCTTTCCTTCATATGCGGAACCTGCGCAGCCGAAGGATCTGTCAATAGCGGGACCGTCGCACAGCAACTACTGAGGCTCCGGTCACCACACCCTTGTCACCCCTGCGCCGTACCGATGGTGCAGGCGGCTGGGTTCCCGTGTCGGCCGCCGCTGGACTAGCATTGGAGGCCGCGAAGGGGAGTAGCTCCATCGCCGGGAGGCCGACAATCTCGGCCCGGTATTCCGGGCCCGGTCCCCGGGGGCCCAGCGTGGTCTGAGTGAGACCTTCGGCCGCAGTGACGAACTGCCGTGCCGGAGGTGCCTGGGCCGCCGGTTGGCCCGACCTGATGGGTTCCCCCGTGAATCTTGCTGCCGCCGGGACATCCTTCCTCGTTGTGCTGCCTGCCGAACTGCCGGATAAGACCGTGCTGGCCTGTCTGGTCATGGGCAGCCGGTACCGGCCGGCCTTCGTGTTCACCGGTGCCGCGGTCGCGTTCACGGTGCATGTGGCGCTCGCGGTCACCGCCGGGAGCCTGCTCGGGTTGCTGCCGCACCGCCCGGTTCAGGCGGTGGCCGGTGTCTTGTTCCTGTTCGGAGCGGTGCTGCTGTGGCGCCAGTACCGCCAGGACTCCAGCGATGACGCCGCGGAGAGCGGGCGCCCGAGCCGGTTCCTGCCGGTCGCGGCCACGGCCTTCGCGGTGGTCTTCGCCGCGGAATTCGGCGACCTCACCCAGATGCTCACGGTTGGCCTGGCGGTCAGGTACGGCGACCCGCTGGCGGTGGGGATCGGTTCGGTACTGGCGCTGTGGGCAGCGGCGGGCGGGGCCATCATCGGCGGGAGGAGCCTGCTGAAAGTCATCCCGATGACCTGGCTGACCCGAGGCGCCGCGCTGGTCATGCTGGCGCTCGCGGTCGCCAGTATCGTGACCGCCCTGTCCTGACGCGCTGTGCTGTGACCAAAGTTTCTAATGAGCGCGATGACCATTACTGAGATACCGGTCAGAACGTCCTTATTACGTCTAGCGCCCGGAACCGGTAACCGTCTGGACACGCGCGCGTTCCACCTGGGACGCTGGGAGCCGAGACGCCGGCCGAGGTCTTGACAGAGGCGGAATAGGAATAGATGCCACGGCGTGCCCGATACCTCGTCCCCAGGGGATTTCCCCGCCGTGACGAGATCCTGGCTGCCTGCGTGGTGCTCGCCGTCCTAGCGCACGTGCTGTTCGCTCAGCTGACGATCATCCTCGCCGCCGTGCTCTACCTGATCACCAAGGTGACCCGGTGGCGCCTGTCATGGCTGGCGGTCCCGGCGGCGGCCGGGCTGGCGTGGACCGCGGCGGTCGGCCCGCGGGCCGCGGCGGCCGGATTCGCTGCCGGGCCGGCCCAGATAGCGCACTACCTGGGCGCCCGCGGTCATCAGGCGGACCATCTGCTGCACTTCACCGCCGCGTTCACCGGGATCGGGACCTGGCTGCCCCGGCAGCTGCCGCTCGCCCTCGTGGCCGGGGCCGCCGAAGCCGCCCTGGCCGGCTGGCTGAGCTGGCTGCATACCGACGAGTGGAACCTGCCGCCGGCCCGGCCCGGCCTGATCGTGGCGGCCCGGCGCGCGGCGACCGTCCGTGCGATCCGGGCCGGAGGCGTCGTGACCAGGGACGGCGCCTGTCTCGGAGTGGCGCCCGGGTCGGGTCGCCGGGTCACGCTGTCGTGGGCCGAGGCGGCCGGGGGCATTTCCGTGTGCGGTTCGGCCGACCAGGACGTGCTGACCACCAGCTTCCAGCTGATCCACGCCGCGATCCGGCGGCGCAAGCCGGTGCTCGCCATCGATCACACGTCCGATCCGGGACTGACCGGAAGGCTGGCCGCGGTCTGCGCCGCGGCGGGCGCGCCGCTGCTGGTGTTCGGCCCGGTCCAGGAGCAGCGGGCCGGAACCGCGGACGCATGGGCCCAGCTGGCCTGCTACGAGCCGTTCCGGCACGGCGATCCCGGGCGGCGGGCCGCGCTGGTCACGGCCATGCTCAGCTGGGATGGACCGGGCCGGCAGTACCGGCGCAGCTGTGTCGCTTACCTCGAGGACGTCTTCGAGCTGCTCGACGCCGCACCCGGCGACCCGCGCGTCCCGGTGCTCGATGACGTCATCCACTTGCTTAACCCGGTGGCGATGCGGGCCCGGATGGAGTACGTGCCCGCCGTGTACCCCCGGCGTGACGTGCTAGCCGAGCGAACGCGGGTATCGATGAGCCTCATCAGCGCCGAGCCCGCCACCACCGCCGAACTCGGGCGGCAGCTGCGGGAGCTCCGCGCGTCGCCGTTCGGCCGCTGGCTGCGCCCGTCGGCCGGCGGGCCGTCGGCGGACATCGACCTCGGCCGCGCCGTCGCCGAACGCGCCGTGGTGCTCTTCCGGCTCGGTCGGCCGGACCCGTCGGCCCCGGCGGGAAGCCCGGCGATGCTGACCCGCCTGGTCTGCCAGGACCTGCTGGCCGCCGGGGCGGCCCTGAGCGGGATCGGCGTCGACGGCGACGGGATCGTATGGCTGTCCGAGTGCGGCGCGCTGCCGCGGCACGCGGTCACCGACCTGATCGCCCGCGGCCCGGGTACCGGCCTGCCCGTGCTCGCGGCCACCACATCGGCGCCGGTTGCGGCCGATCTCGCGGATCTGGTCAACGTCGTGGTGGCCTACCGGATGAATGACGTCGCCGCGGCGCGGCGGCTGTCCGAGGTCACGGGCGCCTCGGCTCTGGCCGGCCCGGGGCAACCGGACGTGAGCGCCAGTCCTGGCGCGAAGGCCGGCCTAGGCCCGGCGGCGGACGCCGTCGACCTGTCCGCGCTGCGCGGCGGCGAATTCCTCCTGGCGGGGAAGAACCCGGGGCGGCTCGTCCCGCACGGGCTGCTGGTACGAGCCCGGGTACCTCACTTCGCCCGCGACGCCGGGCCCGCCGCCGCGCCCCGGCAGGCATGGGAGGGTGCATGACATCTTCCCCTGTCGGCCGGCTGTGCGTGGGCTGGCAGTACGCGACGCCATTTCCGGCGCCCGGGCCGGCGCCGCGCCGGCCCACCCCGCCGGAGCAAGAACGGCTCAACCCGGACTGGGCGGCGGCCCAGCGTCGTGAGGAGAGCCTGCTCAACCGGCCGCTCAAGGCGGCGTTCGCCGCCGCCGCGGTCATCGGCCTGGCGGCGATCACGCTGGGCGCCGTCGGCTGGCTCGACGTTCTCGTGGCCGGACTAGGGGCGATCTGCTGCGCGCTGATCGCGGCGGTCAGCGGATACGCCATCTGGCAAGGTCGGCGCGCGCTGCGTGCCAGGCTGGCCGATGAGCGGTCGAGGGTCGGCAAGATGCGGGCGGCCCAGGAGAGCCGGCTTTTCGCCTGGCAGGCCGAGCACGCCGCCCGGGTCCGGGAATGGGAGGCCCTCCGGTTCGCCCATGAGCATCAGAAACGCTGGTACGCGGTTTGCGTGCCAGACGGGGTGCACCGCGTGGACGTGGCCGGCGGCACGCTTTCCGGCTGGTCCGCGATGCTCACCACGGCCGGCGCCAACCGGCTGGCCGCGGGCGGCGAGATCACCGTGCTTGACCTGACCGAGGGCTCAGTCGCGCTCGACCTGATCGGCTTGGCGCGCGCATCCGGCATCGACCCGCTGGTCTGGGTGCTGCCCGAAGACCTGCCCAGGCTCGACCTGGGCACCGGGCTCGCCAGGGAGGCCCTGGCCGACCTGCTCTCCCAGGTGACCAGTGTGACCGACGAGCAGGGTTCGGCCCGTGACCTCTCGCTCGAGGCCGCCATACTCGAGCGGGTCATCGACATACTCGGCGGCCAGGCCACGGTGGCCGGCGTCGCCGCCGGGCTGCGGGCGCTGGCCCAGGTCGGCGATCCGCGCGACGACGTGGCCGCCGGGCTGATCACGTCCGGGCAGGCGGACAGGCTCACCGCCATGTTCGGCCGCGGCGCCACCGACCGCGTGGTCCTCGAGCGGGCCTGGATCCTGGAGGCCCAGCTGCGCAAGCTCGCGGCCGTAGGTACCGCGCTGGTCCCGCTGCCGCGCAGCGTGCTGCGCGTGGTCGCGCTGGGCCAGCGCGCGGGCGCGGTCGGGAGCAAGGTGCTCGGCACCTACCTGACGGTCGCGCTGACCCACCTGCTGCGCGAAACGCAGCCGGGGCGCCCGGGGCAGCACACGCTGTTCGTACTCGGCGCGGACAAGCTGCGCGGCGATACGCTCGACCGGCTCAGCGACGTGTGCGAGCGGTCCGCGACCGGGCTGGTGCTGGCCTATCGCAGCATCCCGCCGCACGTCAGGCAGCGGCTGGGCCGGGGGAACGCCGCCGTCGCCTTCATGCGGCTGGGAAACGCCGAGGACGCCAAGGCCGCGAGCGAGCAGCTCGGCACCGAGCACCGCTTCGTGCTCTCCCAGCTCACCGAGACGATAGGCGTTTCCGTCACGGACACCACCAGCAGCGCGTACACCAGCACCACCGGGTCGGTGAGCTCAACCGCCACCTCGTGGTCGCAAAGCGACGGGCTCTCCCGCAGCACCGGGCACGGCCACAGTGACGGCAGCCTGCTGCTGCCCTCCCGGGCGAGCTTCTCGCGCAACGTCCAGACCAGCGATTCGCGGAGCGTCAGCGAGAGCGAGTCGGTCAGCACGGGAGTCAGCACGAGTACCGCGTGGGGCGTGACGACATCCAAGGCGACGGGCGACAGCGAATCGCTCGCGCTGGCCTTGCAGCGTTCCCGCGAATTCCTGGTCGAGCAGCACGAACTCCAGCAGCTCCCGGCCAGCGCGATGATCATTACCTACGCGGGCCCGGCCGGCCGGCAGGTGGTCATGGCCGACGCCAATCCGGGCATCGGCGGGCTCAGCGCCGCCACCCAGCTGACGCTCGAGGAGTTCCGCAGCGCGCCCACCGCCCGGCCGGGGGCGGTACAGGCCCCGACGGGTGACGGCGACGCAGCGCCGCGCCCGGTGAGCTGGCGTTCTGGTAACGAACGGCCGCCGCCCAACCTCGGCCCGCCGCCACAGCGCCTGGACTGGCGCAAGCGGCGATCGTAGGCCGCGGCCCGACCGGATAGGCTCTGGCCCGAGATGAGCACTAGCAGCCCGCCGTCCCGGCGGTTCAGCCTTCCCCTGCGCGCCCGCCTGGCCACCACCGTCGGCGGGGCGGCCGGCCGGGCTTCCCGGCTGGCCGGCCGCGGCGACGGATCAGTCATCGGCGGGGTCATCGGGCTGCGGCTCAAACCCGATCTGCTCCCGCTGCTCGCGCGCGGGCGGCAGGTCGTCCTGGTAACCGGCACGAACGGGAAGACCACCACGACCAGGCTGGTCACGGCCGCCCTCGGCAGCCTGGGACAGCAGATCGCGTCCAACGCGTTCGGCGCCAACATGGAGGCTGGCCTGGTCTCCGCGCTCGCCAAGGCCCCGGACGCCACCCTGGCCGTGCTCGAGGTGGACGAGAAGTTCATGCCGGCGATGCTGGAGAAGACGGGCGCCCGGGTCGTCGTGCTGCTGAACCTGAGCCGGGATCAGATGGACCGCGCGGCGGAGATCTGGATGCTCGCGCGCCGCTGGCGGGCGGCCCTGGCCGCCGCTCCGGGCTGCCGGGTCATCGCGAACGCCGACGATCCGCTTGTGGCGTGGGCGGCCGGCCAAGCTCGCCAGGTCACCTGGGTGGCCGCGGGCCAGCGCTGGCACGACGACTCCTGGTGCTGCCCCAACTGCGGATCGCACCTGCGCCGCGACGGCGAAGACTGGTACTGCGGCGAATGCCCGAACCGGCGGCCCCCGGTCCGCTGGGTACTCGCGGGCGAGGAGGTGATCGACCCCGGCGGCCGGTCCCGGGCGCTCGACCTGGCCCTGCCCGGCCGGGCCAACCGGTCCAACGCCGTGATCGCGTTCGCCGTGGCGGAAGTATTCGGCATCAGCGCCACGCAGGCGCTGGGCGCGGTCCGGCAGGTACGGTCGGTCGCGGGCCGCTACACGCAGGTCGAGCGGAACGGCTGCACGCTCCGGCTGCTGCTGGCCAAGAACCCGGCCGGGTGGCTGGAGGCGCTCGACATCCTCGTGCCGCCGCCGGTGCCCGTCCTGCTCGCGGTGAACGCCCAGACACCGGACGGAAAGGACACCTCCTGGCTCTGGGATGTGGATTACCGCAGGCTGCGTGGCCGTCAGGTGTTCGTGACCGGAGAGCGCAAACTCGACCTCGCGGTCAGGCTGGAAGCCGATGAGGTGGCCTTCCGCATGGTAGGCAGCCTCGACGAGGCGGTCGACGTGGCCCGCAGCAAGTCCATGGAAGTGATCGCCAACTACACGGCGTTCCAGCAGATCCGCGCGACACTCGGGCGCGTCGGCTGAGGAGGACGATGGACCAGGATCTAGGCCGGTACCGGCCCCAGGGGCCGTCAGCGGTCCGGCTGGTCTGGGTTTTCCCCGACCTGCTCAGCACCTACGGCGACCGGGGCAACCTGCTCGTACTCGCCCGCCGGGCCCGGCTGCGCGGCCTGCCGGTCGAGATCGCCGAGGTCAATTCGGATCAGCGGGTGCCCGTGGACGGCGACATCTACCTGCTCGGCGGCGGCGAGGACCTGCCGCAGATTCTCGCCGCACGCCGCCTGGCGGCGGACGGCGGGCTGGCCGCGGCCGCGCGCCGCGGCGCGGTGATCTTCGCGGTCTGCGCCGGCTACCAGATCATCGGGACGGAGTTCGGCGGCGTGGAAGGCGAGCCAGTGCCCGGACTCGGGCTGCTCGACATCCGCAGCGGCCGGGGTGAGCGGCGCGGGGTCGGGGAGATAACCGCGGACGTCGATCCGGCGCTCGGCGTCGAGCGGCTCACCGGTTTCGAGAACCATCAGGGCGTGACCCGGCGCGGCCCGGCGGCGAAGCCGCTGGCCACCGTCGTCACCGGCGTCGGCAACGGGGACGGGACCGAAGGCGCTTACTCCGGCCGGGTGGTCGGCACCTACCTGCACGGGCCTGCGCTTGTCCGCAATCCGGGCCTGGCCGACATGCTGCTCGGCTGGGTGGCCGGCACGCTGCCGCCGGTGGACCCCCGGCAGGAGGATCTCGTGCTGAAGCTGCGCGCCGACCGGCTGGCCGCCCAGAGCGTGCCAGGCTAGTCCTCTGGTCCGGGAGGCCTGGCGGGGTCCTCAGTAGACCAGCGCCTGGGCGCCCTCGGTCATCGCCTCGGCTATGAACGTGGCCGCCCCGGCGATCCTGATGCCGTCGATCAGATCATCGGCCCCGATATTCCGGCGGGCCGCGCACTGGGTGCACACCGTCACCGAACCCGCGGCCAGGACCCCGGCCAGCAAGTCGGCCAGCGGCGCGGCATGCGGGAGCGAGAAGTCCCCGGCCCGCCCCGGGAGGCCGAACCAGGCGGACTCGCCGGTGAGCCACAGCGAGACGGGAACGCCGCTGGCGGCCGCGGTCGCGGCGACCGTGAAGGCCTGGTTGCAGCGCTCCGGGTCGTCCTTGCCTGCCGTGACCTTGATGACAAGAGAGCGCTCGGGCATGGCAGAAACTCTAACCCCGCGCAGGCCCGGGCAGGCCGCCGGCGCCGGATACGGCGCGGCGCGGGACCGCGCGGGTGCCTCGCCCGTACACTTGCGGGCTATGCATGGCATGCTGAGCGCCGCGATCCTTATCGGCGTGCTCGCCGTGATGGCCGTGGCGTGCCTGTACGTGGCCATTCGGGTATACGCGGCCGGAGGACGCCGTGGCGATCCATCCTGACCTCGAGCCGCTGAGTTTCCTGCTCGGGCGGTGGGAAGGCGCCGGAATCGGCGGGTACCCGACCATCGAGTCGTTCAGGTTCGGGCAGGAGATCAGCTTCAGCCATAACGGCAAGCCGTTCCTGATCTACACCAGCCGGACCTGGCGGCTCGACGAGGAAGGGCGAATCGGAGATCCCCTCGGCACCGAGTCCGGGTACTGGCGCCCGCGGCCGGACAGCCAGATCGAGGTGATGCTCGCGCATCCCACCGGGATCGTCGAGATCTACCTGGGCGAGATTTCGGGCACCCGCATCGAGATGGCCACCGACGTGGTCGCCCGCACCGCCACCGCCAAGGAGGTGACCGCGGGCCACCGCCTCTACGGGCTCGCGGGGCTTGATCTCGCCTACGCCTACGACATGGCCGCGATGGGCCAGGGGCTCAAGCCGCACCTGTCGGCCCAGCTCAAGCGGGTGAGCTCAGCCGAGTGAGCGGCTGAGCAGAAAATGAGCAAATAAATAGTCCCCGGGCGACTCCGGTACCGCGCTCTAGCGCCGTACCGGGGACGACTGGACTGGGTCGGCCAGCCCGGGGACCCGGTGTCTGCCAGGTTTTAGCCGGCCGCCGCCTCGCTGGACGTCATGCCGGCGGGTAGGCGGCTAGCTGACAGCCACCTCACGAGTCCGTTGTCTATGCATGCTGTTGGACCACCTCCTTTCCCGCGTACCTCGCACGTTATCCGTGAGACGGGCGGGCAGGCAAGAGGATTTCGCCGTGCACCCGATCACACTGGCCGAACTAGTATGAGCCCATGGACCGGGAGGTACCGTCCCCAAGTCTGGTCGTGCGCGGCTGGGATGAGCAGCTGCGAGCCCGCGGCTACCGGGTGACGCCGCAGCGCCAGCTCGTCCTGGAGGCGGTGGCGCAGCTCGATCACGCGACCCCGGAGGAGATCGGCGCCCAGGTCCAGCAGACCGCGCGCGGCGTCAACATCTCCACCATCTACCGCACGCTCGAACTGCTCGAGCAGATCGGCATGGTCACCCACACCCACCTGCACCACGGGGCGCCCACCTACCACCTGGCCACCGACGCCGACCACGTGCACCTGGTCTGCCGTGACTGCGGCCGGGTCACCGAGATCGGCCCGGACGCGATCCGCCCCCTGATCACCGCCCTCGACGAACGCCACGGCTTCGAGACCGACGTAGGACACCTCACCGTCTTCGGCCGCTGCAAAGAATGCCGGGC
>JBKQQQ010000061.1:0-17060 GCA_052144275.1 Streptosporangiaceae bacterium | reverse complement strand
CTAGCTCCTGTCCGCCGACTCGCTGGCGGCCTAGACCGCTCCCAGCCTGGCGGGCCGGGAAGGGTGTCAGAGCTGATACACAGCCTCGATCACCAGACGGCGCACTGACCTGGCCTGATGGTTGTGGGATTTATCAAAGACCTCTCTTTAGGGCAGAGAGCCACATTCATTGATAATCGGAACAGGGTAGCCCGAACCGGGCGGGGCCACAGGGGCTGCGGGACATCGCGGACGCATGGATGTGGCAGCGTGCCCGCTCTCGCGTGATCGGTCCTGGGTGCAGCTAGGTCTACCCTAAAGACGGCGGTTATCTCCATGTCGGCGGCGGGCGGGCGGTGCCTAGCATGAAGCGGTGACCACGCGGGAAACGCAAATCCGTGAGGAGCCGGCCCATCTCGCCGACCCGGCGGGCAACGAGCGCCTGACGGCGATGACCGGAGCAGTGCTGCTCGTGCTGTTCGCCGCCGAGTGCCTCACCCTGCTGAACATCGGCAACCTGCTCACGCTGCACGTCTTCCTCGGGATGCTGCTGCTGGGCCCGGCCGGCCTGAAGATCGGGTCCACGCTCTGGCGTTTCACCAGGTACTACACAGGCTCGGCGGCTTACGTGCGGAAGGGCCCGCCGGCTCCGCTGCAGCGGGTGACAGGGCCGTTCGTCATCTTGACCACGGTGGCCGTCCTGGGCACCGGGATCATGCTGGTCGTCGAGGGCCCGGGCAACGGGTCCTGGGGCCGGCTGCATCACCTGTCGTTCTTTCTCTGGGCGGTCGTCATCATCATCCACCTGGCCTCGTACGTCCCGAAGCTGCCCAGGATGCTGTCGGGCCGGGTTGACCACGCCCGCCACCTGCTCGCGGCCCGGGCCACGCGCTGGCTCCTGCTGTGCGGTGCCCTGGCCGCCGGCCTGGGGCTGGCGTTCGCCACCTATCACCTCTCGGCCAAATTTGGCGGCTCGGGCAGCATCATCCCGTGAACCAGGCGCCTGGGTCGCTTGCCCTGGCATCCATCCACGATTCTTGGGCCTCGGCTGACCCTCTGATGGGTGTCGGGTACCGTGGACGGTTGCCTGAGCCCTGGCCTCGGCGCCTGGGTCGACTTCCGTTGACAACGGTTGGGCCAGGTACTACAGACGTCATGCAGCGTCCTGGCCGGTACTGACGACGTTGGTGGTGCGGGCCTGATCATGCAGTTAGAACTGGAGGTGCGGGTATGGAGTGGTTCGTACCAGCACCGGATGGCAGGACGCTGGCTGTCGAGGATGCCGGGGATCGTGGTGGCCGCCCGGTGATGGTCCACGTGGGCACGCCGGGAGGTCGCCGTCTGTACGGCCGCCGCACGCTGGCTGATGCCGAACGCCGCCAGTTGCGGCTGATCAGCTACGACCGGCCCGGTTACGGCGGCTCGACACCTCAGCCCGGACGTTCCACGGCCGATTGCGCCAATGATGTCCGGGTGATCTGCGAGGCCCTCGGGATCGGCAGGCTGGTGATGTGGGGCCTGTCGGGCGGCGGCCCGCATGTACTTGCCTGCGCGGCACTCCTGCCGGACCTGGTCACGGCGGCGGCGTCCCTGGCCTCGCTTGCCCCCTACGACGCCGAGGGGCTGGACTGGCTCGCTGGCTTCAGCCAGGAAGCCGTCGACGAGGCCCGGCTGACGCTGGCTGACCAGGCCGAAGCACGCGCGTTGTTCCAGAAGGAGCGGGAAAAGATAGTGGCGGCGCCGCCAGCCCAGGTGGCCTTGAACATGCAGGCGGGCACGCCCGGTGTCGACCTGACGCTGCTCACCGACGAGGCGGTCTCTATGCAACAGGCCCTGGCACCCGGGATCGAGGGAGCCTGGGAGGACTGTGTCGCGCAACTCTCCCCGTGGGGCTTCGACGTGACCCAGATAGCGGTCCCGGTGCTGCTGCTGCACGGCGGCCAGGACCGAGCCGTACCATTCAGCCACGGTCAATGGCTGGCCTCGCGCATCCCCCGCGTCGAAACCTGGTTCTTCGACGACGAAGGGCATGCCCTCCGGGAAAATCACATCGAAGACGTGCACGCCTGGCTCATGGATCGCAGCTCTTGACCTTAGTCGGCATGTTGCCACAACCATGCCCAACGACGGCGGACTCAGCGGCCGCCGATGTCCTCGCTCCAGACCTCCGGGTAGCGCTGCTGGAACTCCCGCATGGCGGCCACGCAGTCCTCGTCCTCGAGCAGCACGATCTCCACGCCGCGATCAGCCAGGAAGCCGAGGTCGCCTTCGAAGGTCTCCGCCTCGCCGACCACCACCCGGGGGATCTGGAACAGCAGGATCGCCCCGCTGCACATCTGGCACGGGGACAGCGTGGTGTACAGGGTGGTGTCGTGGTAGGACGGCCGCCGGCCGACGTTGCGCAGGCAGGCGATCTCGCCGTGCGCCACCGGGTCGCCGCGCTGCACCCGCTCGTTGTGCCCGGCCGCGATGACCTGCCACCCTCGGCTAGCACTGCCCGCGGCGAGCACCGCCCCGACCGGCACGCCGCCGGCGTCCAGGCTGACCCGCGCCTGGCCCAGGGCCAGCGCCATCATCTCGCGATCGGTCTGGTCGGCTCGCCCGTATCCCATGCCGGCTTACGTTACCGGACCAGGCGCCACACCACGCCGACGCCGGTACCGGCCGGCGCGGGCATGTCCAGGACGCGCCGGCCGACTTCGGTGAAACCGAGCTTGCGCGGTATCCCGCCGCTGGCCACGTTCAGCTCGTCGTGCACGATCTCAAGCCGGTCCACGCCGGGCAGCCGGAACGCCTGCTCCACCAGCGCCGCGGCCGCCGCGGTGGCCAGGCCGCGGCGGGTGAAAGCCTGGTGTACCCAGTAGCCGATCTCCAGGCCGCCCGGCCCGATCCTGGCCATCAGGCCGATGCCGCCCGCCAGGGCACCCGCGGTCGTGATCGCGTAGTTGTACACGGTGCCGTCGTCCCAGCCCTGGTCCGAGCTGTCCAGGAAGGCCTCCGCCGACTCGCGGCTGTAGTTCACCGCCCACGGCAGCCACGGGCTCAGGTGGTCAGCGGATTCGGTCACCGCCGCCAGGACCGCGTCCAGGTCATCCTCGCGGTAGCGCCGCACGATCACCTGACCGTGCTCGATTTCCTCATCCGGGCGTGCGTTCATCTGCTCATGCTTACGGCCAGGCGGCGGGGCGCACAATACCATTTCCCGGCCAGGTATCACCGGCCCGGCCATTCGTAGCACAGCTCCTCACCGACCCGCAGCCGCGCCCAGCGGGCCGCCTCCACCTGCAGCGCCCGCGCTGCGGCGGCGATCACGGCCGGATCCACGTCCGTCTCGGGCAGCACAGCCAGCTTGGCGTCCGCCAGCCGCCTGATCGCCTCCGGCGTCAGGTGGTCCAGCGCCGCGGCGCTGGATACTAGGTCGGCGAGGAGTTCGGCGCGCAGCCCCTCGCGCCGGAAGCCGCGCAGCAGCCGGGCCGAGCGCTCGGTCGCGTGCGGCGGGCGGCGGCCGCTGACATACCGCATGCTGTCGAAGACGGCACCCGCCGCGATGCCGCCCCAGACGCCGTCCCGGATGCGCAGTTCCCGCTCGACCACGAGATGCATGATGTCGTGCGGCAGCCGGGGCCCGGCCGTTCCGCCGTACAGCTGGTACACGACCCCGTCGTCCCGCTCCACCAGCGCGTAAGCGCGCTGATGGTCAGGCAGCCGGGGAAAGGTCACGCGCATATCCCCACTATGCGGACGCACCGGACGGCGCGGCTAATGGTTTTCGCCGAGCGTGCGTCGTGCCTTAGGGTGACCAATTGTGGCAGGACGCGGCACGACGGCGACGATAGCGCTCGAGCGGGCCGGGATCCCGTTCACGGTGTACGAGTACGCCCACGACCCCCGGCACGAGTCCTACGGCCGCGAGGCGAGCGAGGCCCTGGGCGTCTCGCCGGACCGCGTGTTCAAGACGCTGATCGCCGAGGTGGACGGAAACCTGGTGGCGGGGGTGGTCCCGGTGGAAGGCCAGCTCGACCTCAAGGCGCTCGCCGGGACTTGCGGCGGCAAGAAGGCCGCCATGGCCCAGGTGACGGCAGCCGAACGGGCCACCGGGTACGTAGCCGGCGGCATCTCCCCGGTCGGCCAGCGCAAGCGCCTCCCGGTGGTGCTCGACGCGTCCGCCATGAGCTTCGCCACCGTGTTCTGCAGTGGCGGGCGGCGCGGCCTGGAGATCGAGCTTGCCCCCGCCGACCTGGTCCGGGCCGCGGACGCGAAGGTCGCCAGCATCGGCAGGCTGTCACCCTGACCCGTTCCTGCTCCTGAATCCCTACCGGCGACGGTAGGCGTCGGAGCGATGCTGTACGTCCAGGACGACCACAACGCGCTTTGATTCGTCGATTCTGTACAGGATGCGCCACTGGGTACCGAGCCGGGCGCTATAGAAGCCGGCCAGCTTGTCCCGGAGCGGCTTGCCGACACGGTACGGTGCCTCCAGAAGCGGTCCGGTTATGAATTCGACTGCTGCGGCGGCCACGTCGTGCGGGAGTAGCTCGGAGATCGCACGCCGGGCCGGACGGGTCATGCCGAGTTCATAGGGCTCAGCGGTCACCGTTTACGCTCAGTAAGCAGTGCACGCGCTGCTTCGACCCCGTAGACGACGTCACCAGCCTGCTCGGACTCGCGAGCTTCAGCCAGGCCCCTGAGCGCGGCTGGATCGGCGAGGATCTCGGCGGTTTCGCGCATCGAAAGATACTCCTCGATGGCGACCAGAACCGTCTGTTGCACGCTACGGTGCTCAATCTCAGCTACCTGCTTAAGCTGATCCTCAACCTCGGGCGGCAAACGAAGAGTCATAGCCATACCATTATGGTATCATAACGGTGCGCATCGCGTCAGGACGGGCATCCGGGACACGGCCGGAGCCCGCTGTTATCACTTAGTGCGGCGGCGGAATAGCCACGCCGAGACCGCGATCGAGACGGCCAGGATGCCGCCGCACCAGGCCAGCGCCGTCCCTAGCGGCACCCCGCCGGGCTGGCGGAGCAGCAGGCCGCGGATGGTCTCGGTGACGGGCGTGGCCGGCTGGTGCAGCGAGAACCCGCGCAACCACGATGGCATGGTCCTGACCGGGACGAACGCGCTGCTGGCGTAGCTGAAGAACATCAGGAAGAACATCGCCGAGTTGGCCGCCTCCGGCGCGGAGGTGGCCAGCCCGAACGCGGCGGCCAGCCAGGAGACCGCGGCCACGAACAGCAGCAGGACGCCGAACGCGGCGGCGAAACGGGCCACCGAGGAATGCGGCCGGAACCCGATGCCGAACGCTACCGCGGTGACGAGCACGGTAGAGGCGATGTTCCGCAGCAGGCTCGCGGTCACGTGCCCGGCCAGCACCGCCGTGCCGGGCACGTCCAGGGACCGGAACCGGTCGATGATCCCGCCTGTCATGTCCTGGCAGACGGTCACCGCCGTGGTCGCCGCCCCGGTCACCGCGCACAGCAGCAAGACGCCGGGCACCACGTAGTCGACGTAGCGGGTGCCGATGTCCACCGCCCCGCCGAACAGGTAGACGAACACCACCATCAGCATGACGGGCAGCAGCAGCGCGGTCAGCAGCGCCTCGGGGCTGCGGGCGGACAGGCGCAGGCTCCGCCCGGCCATGATCAGTGCGTTAGGCATCGATGGTCTCCTTCGCGTGTCCGGTCAGGGTGAGGAAAACGTCGTCCAGGGTGGCGCCGCGCACGGCGAAGCTGGCGATCAGGACCCGGCCCGGGTCGGCCGCGTCCAGCAGCGCGCGCACCTCGGCGGCACTGCCGTCGGTCGGCACGCCCACCGTCAGGCTGGCCTGGTCCAGGTGCACCGCACGCGCGCCGAAATACCGGCCGACCTGATCGAAGGCCGCCAGGTCCGGGCAGGTCAGGTCCAGCCGCCGGGCGGCGACCCGCTGCTTCAGCTGCTCGCCCGTGCCCTCCGCGATCAGGCGGCCCGCGTCCAGGACCGCGATCCGGCTGGCCAGCCGGTCGGCCTCCTCCAGGTACTGCGTGGTGAGGAAGACGGTCACCCCCGAGGCGGCCAGGCCCGCGATGACCTGCCACATGGTCAGCCGGCTCTGCGGGTCCAGGCCGGTCGACGGCTCGTCGAGGAAGATCACCGACGGATGGCCGACCAGGCTGGCGGCCAGATCAAGCCGGCGGCGCATCCCGCCCGAGTAGGTACCCACCCGCCGCCGGGCGGCCGCGGTGAGCTCGAACTGCTCGAGCAGTTCGGCCGCGCGCTGCCGGGCCGCCGACCGGGACAGCCGCGCCAGCCTGCCCATCATCCGCAGGTTCTCCTCGCCGGTCTGCGCCTCGTCCAGCGCGGCGAACTGGCCGGTGAGGCTGATCCGGCGGCGGACCGCGGAGCGGTTGCGGCGCACGTCGAAACCGGCCACCCGGGCCTGCCCGGCGTCCGCCTCGGTCAGCGTGGCCAGGATGCGCACGGTGGTGGTCTTGCCCGCCCCGTTCGGGCCGAGCAGCGCGAACACGCTGCCGCGCGGGACGGCCAGGTCGACCCCGGAAAGCACGCGCACGTCGCGGTAGGACTTGACCAGTCCGCTCGCCTCGATCGCCAGTTCATCGCTTATCTGCCCGTCCTTGACAGGCCCCGTCATACTCATGGCCCTCCTCGCGTCAGCTCTTCTGCGTATATCATACGCATAATTGCGTAAGCTATACGCAGTACTGAGATGTTGTCAACCACGGCCGCGGAGGAGGAGAGGAAATGGGCAGGCTCCAGCGGCCATAGGGACCGAGCGAGCACCGACCCGGGGATTCCGGCAGCATCGCCGCCGCCTGGGGGTCCGCGAGCGGCCGCACAAGGAACCGAAGCCGGCCCTGAGCCTGCCGCCGATCGTGGCTGCCGCGCGGTCAGAGCGAGATCGAGGTGACCGGGATCGCCTGCGACGGCGCAGTGAGGTGCAACCGCTCGCCCCAGCGGCTGAACGTGGCCGCGAACTGGAGGCTGCCCGTGCGGTCGAGCCGGTAGATCACCGGCAGCGCGGGTCCGCCGACCGCCACGTAAAGCGTTGCCTTGGAGCCCGCAGGCGCACCGACGCTGGCAGGTACGGTGCCGTGTACGCCTTCGGCGGACTGGCCAGCTACCATGCCCGGCGCCTTGATCGTGAGCGGGCCGGTGAGCTCCAGCTGACCGGCTAGCCCGGCGAGTGTCACGCCGGACGTCAGCTGCTGGTAGCCGGTGTCGCCAGGGCGAAAGGAAATCCAGCGGTTGACCAGCCGCCCGGCCGCTGCCGCCGGGAAGCCAAAGTACCCGGTCAGTGCCGCCTCGTTTCCCTTGATGTAGGTGACCTTGCCTACCACCAGCACGATCGCGTGCTCGCCGCCGCTGATCGTGATCTCCTGCCGGCCAGCGCCGTCTGCCGAGTCATCGGAGTAGACGGCAGTCCGCGACTGCAGCACCTCCCGGACGTCCGCGTGCACCGACACGGCCGCCTTCATCGTGCTGAGCGCCGTGCCCAGGACACCCGATGCGGGCAGGCCGGCCAGCGGGGAGGCGGCAGGCGTCGCCTGGGCCGCCGACGAACGGGTGGCCATTGGCTGCGCTGCCTGGTAGGCGGCACCCGGGTTAGTGCTCGTGCTGGCGCAGCCCGTCAGCGCGCCCGCCGCTAGCGCGCCCGCCGCTAGCAGGGCCGCGAGCGCCATCGGGCGCCGTCCCGCGATTATCCCGAGCACACCTTGCCGTCGCATGTCCATGGGGCTGTTGATAGCACCTCCGGGTGCGGCTCAGCGCCGGGGTAAGCAAACGGTAAGCCGGCTGGGCACCGGCGAATGCCGTGCCGCTCAGAAGCTGACCTGCCGCCATCTCTGGCCGGCGTCCTGCGTGAGCATCAGCTGGCCGGCGAAGCCCTTGCTGGCAGGGCCGTGGATGACCACTCCGTCGCTGGCCGTGGTGAACCCGAGGTCGGCCCCGTCACAGTCATGGGCCTCCTCGCGCCGACCCCTCTGCGTATCTCATACGCAGTACTAAGATGTTGTCAACTACAGCCGCGGGAGGAGGCGAGGAAATGGCAGGCTCAAGCACCGGACCCGCGGGCGCTGCCGCCGGTCCGTCGGCCGAAGAAACCGACCGCGCGGACGCCAGCGGCGCGGACGCCAGCGGCGCGGACGCCAGCGTCAACGACGCGAGCGGCCAGGCGGGGATTCCCGGGACCATCGCCGCCGCCTGGGGGGTCCGCGAGCGGCCGCTCAAGGGACCCAAGCCGGCCCTGAGCCTGCCGCGGATCGTGACCGCCGCCGTGCGGGTCGCCGACGCCGAGGGCCTGGACGCGGTGTCGATGGGACGGGTGGCCGCCGAGCTTGGCGCCGCTCCCATGTCCCTGTACCGGCACGTATCGGCCAAGGAAGAACTGCTCGGCTTGATGGTGGACGCCGCGTGGGGCGACTCCCCCGGCTCGCTGGCGCCCGGCGAGGACTGGCGGGCCGGCCTGTCCCGCTGGGCCTGGGCCTTGCGGGCCGCCGCGCGGCGCCATCCGTGGGCGGTGCGCATCCCCATCAGCGGCCTGCCGGTCATGCCGCGCGAGGTCGCCTGGTTCGAGGACGCGCTGGCCTGCATGCGGGCCACTGGGCTGACCGAGGCGCGGAAGGCCTCGGTGATCATGCTGCTGTCCGGCTACGTGCGGAACCTGGCCACGACCGAGGCGGACATCGAGGCCGCGGTCCGTACCTCCGGCCTGGACCCCTCCGCCTGGATGGCCTCGTACGCGGACTTGCTCAAGCGGCTCACCGACCCGCAGCGGTTCCCCGCGCTCACCGCGTTCATCGCGTCCGGGGTCTTCGACGCCGCGGACGGACCGGACGACGAGTTCATCTTCGGCCTGGATCGCATCCTGGACGGCATCGAGACGCTCATCAATACCAGGGCCGGCCGGTAAGGCCACGCGGGCTCTGGGGCGGGCTATTCCGCCGGCGTAATGTCCCAGCCTTGTTGAGCACCCCAGCCGTGCCGAGATACCCCCGGCAGCCGCCACGACCCGTGCCGCAAATCGTCATATCCGGCTATGGCCCGCAGGCGTCCTCGCATGGTACTTTCCTCATGCCAGTAGTCACATTGTGACTACTGGCCCCAGGAGGACTCATGTGCAGGTGCCGGTCCGGCGAAGGGATCGAGGGCATGCGCGGTAGCCGCCGATGACGCAGGCGAATCCTGAGCAGCGTCGAGGGGGAATCGCTGGAGTCGCTCCCGGAACAGGAGACACCGTGGTGACCAGTGCGATCCCGGCCCAT
The DNA here is from genome assembly GCA_052144275.1 of Streptosporangiaceae bacterium. Classification (GTDB taxonomy): domain Bacteria; phylum Actinomycetota; class Actinomycetes; order Streptosporangiales; family Streptosporangiaceae; genus Palsa-504. Next base: position 7,821 of record JBKQQQ010000061.1, on the reverse strand, counting down.
CGGGAGGTATTCCAGGCGGCTGTAAACGAGGCCGTCGCACCATATAAGGGCGAAGGGTTCTGCTGAGGTGAGCGCCGATACGGTCGGTGTGATCCCCGCGCGAACCGCCGACGTCAGCGAGGTCCCGCTTCTCCTGGCCATGGACGGGGCCGCAGTCCTGGAGACGGACGGGGATTTCTCAGCCGACGGCATTCTCGGCTACGTCCGTGCGGTGCTTGGTCCGGCGCTGCGGGCCGTGCGCCAGCCGATCAAGGTCCGGGCTGGTGCCCGGGGATCCGGTCCGCACCTCGACTGGGAGACCAGGTCGGTCCACATCGACAGCACCCGGTCGCAGTATCTGCACATGGACGGCTACGGGCGCTATGGCGCGTCCTACCCCGACTATGTGTTCCTGCTGTGCGAACGTCCAGCCGAGCGTGGCGGCGCGTCCTTTGCGGTCGACTGCGTGCGGCTCGTCGATGACCTCCGGGCTGACCCGGACAGCCGGGAACTGGCCGAGTTCCTCTGGCGGCAGCCCGTCGAGCAGTGCTCCCCGGAGGGGGTGCTCTGGCGGGCGCCGGTAGCCAGGCGCCTCGCGGGCGGACGCAGGACGGTCCTGTGCAACGACAAGCAGCACCTGACCGGCGCCACGCCCGACCAGGACCGGCTGCTCGCGGCGTGGCAGCGGCTGGCCGTCGCGGCGGCGGACGCTGCCCCCCGGTTCATGTTGCGCAGCGGCGACCTGCTCTGCCTGGACAACTACCGGGTCGCGCACGGGAGAGACGCCTACGAGGGTGACGAGCGGCTGCTGCACCGGGTGTGGACCTGGAGCGACGCGGCGGCCGGCGTACCCGATCCGGACGCCGCCGATGCCGAAGGGGCGGCCCGGGATCGGGGTGTTCCCCTGGGCATGACCGCTGACAAGCGTTTATGGCCGAAGACACCGTCCCGGTTCCAGGACACGCCGAGGTTTCGGCTGCGGACGGCCACGCATTGGCTGACCACGCCGGGCAGGCAGCCGCAGGCACCAGATCGTCACGACGTTGGCTCTGGTGGCTCGCCGCGGTTATCACCCTGGTGGTCCTGGCGGTGATCTCGCTGGGTCTTGGCCGTTACCCGCTAGGCCCGGTCAAGCTGGTCAGCGGGTTCGTCGCGGCGGTCATCCCCGGAGCGGGAACCCGCTTGTCCAGCATCGACCGGATCGTGCTGGTCCAGATCCGGCTGCCCAGGGTGCTCGCCGCGGTCACGGTCGGAGCGGCGCTGTCCGGGTCGGGCGCGGCGTACCAGAGCATGTTCCAGAACCCCCTCGTCTCTCCCGACATCCTCGGCGTCTCGGCGGGCGCCGGTTTCGGAGCGTCCATCGGGCTGCTCTTCGGCCTGCCGTTCGGGGATGTCCAGGTGCTGGCATTCGCTGGCGGGGTCGCAGCGGTACTGGTGACCGTGGCGATCTCCCAGCTGATCGGCCGCGGTTCCACGGTGGTCCTGGTGCTCGCGGGGATAGTCGTCGGCGCCATGGCGCAGGCGCTCATCTCCCTGACCCAGTATTTCGCCAACCCGACGACGACCCTGCCGAGGATCGTCTTCTTCTTGCTCGGCTCGCTCGACAGCGTCACCATGAGCAACCTCTGGCTGCCCGCGCTGCTGGCCGGGGCGTCGGTGCTGGTCCTCTACCTGATCCGCTGGCCGATCACGGTCCTGGCCGCCGGGGAGGACGAGGCGAGGACCTTGGGCGTCAACCGGTACCTGATCTGGGCATTGGTGATCGTCACCACAACCCTCATGACCGCATCGGTGGTGAGCATCGCCGGGATCGTCGGATGGGTGGGACTGGTCGTCCCGCACCTTGCCCGCCGCTTTGTCGGCCCCTCCTTCCATAAGCTCCTGCCGGCCTCCCTGCTGATAGGAGCGATCTTCCTGCTCGCGGTCGACGATGTGGGCCGCAGCGTGTCGTCGGTGGAATTCCCGCTTGGCGTACTCACCGCGCTCATCGGGGGCCCGTTCTTCGTCGCACTCCTCGCTAAGGCGAGGAAAGAATGGCGCTGAGCATCCGCGTTGACGGCCTGTCGTTCTCCTTCGGGCAGCGCGGCGAAAACTGCCTCCAGGGCGTGTCGCTCGAGGTGAGCGAGTCGGAGCTGTGCTGTCTGCTCGGCCCGAACGGCGCCGGGAAGACCACCCTCATCCGGTGCATCCTCGGGCTCCTGAAACCCCACGCCGGCTCGATGAGCGTCGCAGGCCATGACACCGCCGCCCTTTCGGCGCGGCAGCTCGCCCGGCTCGTCGCGTACGTGCCGCAGAGCATCACGGCGGTCTTTCCCTTCACCACCCTGGAGATGGTGCTCATGGGGCGCACGCCTTATCTGGGAATGACCGCGTCCCCGTCCCGAGCCGACCGCCGCCTCTGTATGGCCACACTGGAACGACTCGGCGCCGGTCATCTCGCGTCCCGCCCGTTCTCGCAGTTGTCCGGCGGTGAACGTCAGCTCACCATGCTGGCCCGGGCGCTGGTCCAGGAAGCGCCCGTGCTCGTCCTCGACGAGCCGACGGCCGCTCTCGACTACGGAAACGAAATCCGGATCTTCCAGCTGGTAACCAGCCTCGTTGCGGCCGGTTCCACCGTGCTGATGACCACCCACCAGCCCAACCACGCCCTGATGTGGGCCGACATGGCCGTCCTCATGAGCGCGGGATCCGTCGCCGCGAGCGGCGGTCCCAGCGAGGTCATCACCGGCGACCGGCTGAGCCGCCTCTACAACGTGCCCGTACGCGTGACCAGCCTGGCGCCCCCCGCAGACGAGCAGGGCGACCAGGAGCAGCAGTTCTTCTGCCTTCCGGAAGTGACCCCGCCCCGGCGACGTCGTGGTGCGGCAGATCAGCCACCGCGCATTCCCTAGCCAAGGAGAGATAATGTCACCACAATCCGCGGGGCGACGACGCGCCAGCCTGGCCGCGCTCCTCTGCCCGGTCCTGCTGCTCAGCCTCGCAGCGTGCAGCTCCGCCTCGACCTCGGCATCTGCCTCGACCTCTGCATCCACGTCCGGTTCCGGCGCCTCCGCCACCACCCAGACCATTACAGATGCCGCGGGCCGCAAGGTGACAATCCCGGTGCCCAGCCAGATCCACCGCATCGTCATGGTCGGTGCCCCGCCCGACATCGACGGGTTCGTGATCGCCATGGGCGACGCCAATCTCATCGTGAACGGGGTCCCCACCGTGTTCTCCGCCGCGCACTTCGGGTGGAAGATCCTCGAACCCAGGCTCACCAGCCTGCCCAACGTCGAGTCCAACATCGAGGCCCCGGTCAACCCTGAGGAGCTGCTGGCGCTCAAACCCGACATCGTCCTCACCATGGACCCGACCATGGCCGGCGTGATCGCCAAGCTCGGCGTGCCGACGGTCGTCATCACCGAGGAAAACTCCGGAACGATGCAGGAGCGCGACGCCGCCACCCTGGTCGGCAAGATCCTCGGCAAGCAGCAGGAAGCCGCCGCCTACGTCTCGTACTTCGACGGCATGCTGAACCTGGTCAGCCAGCGGATAGCGGCGGTGCCTGCCGCCCAGCGCCCGACCGCGCTATACCTGGCCACGAGACCCTTCCGCCGCAACGGCCCGGCGATGGAGTGGTACCTGCGGTTCCTCGGCGCAACCGACGTCGCAGGCACCGCCCCGCCGCTGAGCGCATTCACCACCGAGCAGATCCTTAAATGGAATCCCGACTTCATCATCGCCCACGATCCCACCGACGTGCCCGTCATCACCCAGAACAGCGTCCTCAAGAACTTGACGGCCACGAAGGACGGGCACGTCGTACCCATCCCGCAAGACCTCAATGAATGGGGCGACTTCGACGTGGCGGCCCCGCTGGCACTGCTGTGGGCGGCGAAGTACCTCTACCCGGAGCAATTCACCGACATCAACATGGTCTCCGAGGCAAAGACCTTCTACTCGCGCTTCTACGGACAGCAACTCACCAAGGCCGACCTGAACGAGATCCTCTACGGCATCGGCGGCTCGACAGTGAACTTCGGAGCGTGAGGCTGCGCCTGCCCCGCTCACGGAATCGACCGCGAATGAAACCCCCGCAACCACGGCAAAGGAGAGCGCCATGAGCGAAGAACTGCTGGCCCAGATCAGGCCCGGCATGGACCTGTGCTCCAGTGACTACAAGAAGTGGGGTGACGTCGACGCGGTCCTCCGGCCGCCCGCCGACAGCGAGCAGGAAGCAGTTGTCTCCGGGCGACGGCAAGAAACAGGAGCGCCCGTCTACGTCCCGGCCAGCGCAGTGCTCACCATCGAGGGCGACAAGTGCGTCCGGGTCAACGCCCCGCTGGCCGAGGTCCAGGCGCAAGGATGGGACCAGCCACCCGCCTACCTGGACTAATAAGGCCGACCCAAGGCCAGCGGCCGAGGTCTATGACAGCCTTGGGCAATGGACTTGGACGTCTCCTTGCACGTCATAGGTGTTGTTCGGACCGCCCATACGGAGCTCGCGACGACACCGATCCAGGCGGGTCTCAACCGCGCCGAGCACGGGACCCTCGAAATCGCCGACCGCTACCGGGACGGTCTGCACGGACTAGCAGACTTCGGCTACGCCTGGCTGCTGACCTGGCTCCACAAGCTAGCCGAGCCCGGCAACGACCCACCGCTCAGGCAGGTTCCCTTCCTGCTGCAAAGCCAGCAACGCACGATGGGCATGTTCGCCGCCCGTGGGCCGCGGCGGATCAACCCCATCGGGCTCAGCCTCATCCAGCTTCTCGACGTGACCGGCCAGACCATACGGTTCGCTGGCGTCGACCTTATCGACGGGACACCCGTCATCGATCTCAAGCCGTACGTCACCCGCTTCGACCGGCCAGCGGGCGACCCGCGATGCGGCTGGTTCGATCACGTACCGATCAGCGACGGCGTTACACCCGCACAACTGTCCCGCCCCAGGCCACCAGCCTGACGCCGGACAGTTCGCGGGCGCGCACAAGCTGACGCCTGACTCAGGTGTAGATCGATTTGAGCTGCTGGTAGGCGCTAATCGCGCCGGGTCCGAGCTCGCGGCCGATGCCGCTCGCCTTGACCCCGCCGAACGGCGCTCCGGGATCGGGCAGGTACTTGTTGATCCCGATTGTGCCGGTCCTGACGCGCCGCGCGACATCCTTGCCGCGCTCGGCGTCCGTGGTCCATACCGAGCCGCCGAGCCCGTAGTCGGAGTCGTTGGCGATCCGGATCGCGTCGTCCACGTCGCCGTAGGCGATGACGGAAAGCACCGGCCCGAAGATCTCTTCCTGCGCGATGGTGGCGGAGTTGTCGACGTCGGCGAACACGGTCGGCTCGACGAACCAGCCGCGGTCCAGGCCGGCGGGCCGTGAACCCGGTGGCGTTCGGGAACACGGTGGTGCTCAAGCCGTCGGAAGAGGCGCCGGTGTCAGCGGGACTGCTGGTGGCTCCCGCTCGGCGGGATCAAGGACAGCGGATGGGGACGATCCGGCCCGCAGTCGATGGCCGACTTCACCGAAATCCAGTGGATCACCACCAGGGACGGCACCGGCAGCTACCCGATCTAACTCGCTCCTGGCGGCCACGGCATCGCTCGGTGGCGGGGGCCGTTGGTCTGAGGACTAGCCCAGGGCGAGCAGGGCCTGGCGCAGCCGGGCCAGGTCCGCGGGCGTGCAGTCGACGTGCGGGCTGATCCGCAGCAGCGGCCCGGTCATCTCGCGCGGGGCGCGGGTGACGGCGCCCGCGGTGGTGACGATCCCGTGCTCGGCAAGCAGCCGGGCCCGGGTGCCGGCGACGTCCTGCCCGTTCGACGCGCGCAGCGCGACGATGGCGGACCGGGCATCCGGGGCGTCGGCCACCTCCCAGCCGGGCAAGCCGGCCAGGGTTTCCCTGGTCTGCCTGCCGACCTCGGCGAGCCGGTCCCAGATGCGGGCCGGGCCGGCCTCGATGTGCTCCCGGACGGCCGTGCACAGCCCGACCCAGGCGGCCACGTTGGCCTCGCCCGCCCCGATCAGCCACAGCGGGCTGCTGTCCGCGGGCCGGGCGGCCGCGACCAGGTCGGAGGCGCTGATCTTCAGCCGGTCCCACCAGGGCTCGGCCACCCCGATCACGCCCACGCCGCGCGGACCGGTCAGCCACTTCCTGCTGGTGGCGTAGATGGCGTCGGCGCCGCACGCGGTGTCCACGTGCCCGAGAGCCTGGGCGGCGTCCACCCACAGCGGCACGCCCGCCGCGCGGCACAGCGCCGCCGCATCGGCGACCGGCTGCACCAGGCCGCGGTGCGAGGTGACCTGGGTCAGGTGGACGACGGCAGGCCGGGCCCCGGCCAGCATCCGCTCGAGCGCCGCCAGGTCGACGGCGCCGTCGCCGTGCGTCGCGATCTCGGTGATGCGCAGGCCGCGGGCCGCGAACGCGTGCAGGTTCGGACCCCACTCGCACGGCACCACCGCGACGGCGTCGCTCTGTTTATTTCCGGGCTTATTTCCGGGCTCATTTCCGGCGCCCAGCGGCCAGGCCGCGAGCAAGGCACCAAGCGCGGCCTCGGCGCTCGGCACGAACGTCACGCCGGCGGCCGGGACGCCCAGCAGCCGGCCAAGCTCGGCCTGGCCCTCGTAGATGAGCGGCTCGGCCTCCGCCATCGCGACGTAGGCGCCTACCGTGGCCTCACGCTCGGCATGCGCGGCCGCCGCCGCGAGCGTGGCCCGGGAGGACCGGCCCGCCGCCGCGGTGTCCAGGTGGATCCGCTCCGCGGGCAGCCGCCGCTCCCGCCACCAGCGCCACTGCGCGTCGGCCGGGTCGCCGGCGCCGGTCACGGCTCCGACGTGGCCTGTTCGGAGTCCCGGGATGCCTCCGCTTCGCGCTCAGGCGAGGCGTCGTCCCCGGGATCGGCGGGCCGGGCGTTGCCGGCCGGACCGTCCGGGTCGGCGTCGCCGGCCGGACCGGCATCACCCGGCGGCCCGGCACCGACGTCGGCACCAGCGGGAGCGACGGGGGCGGGCCGGCGCTGGCTGCGGTAGAACCAGACCGCGCCGACCACCGCCAGCACGGAGGCGATGTACATGTTCAGGCGCAGGCCGAAGATGTACACCGAGGAGTCGATGCGCAGCGATTCCTCGAAGATCCGGTACGCGGAATAGCCGAAGACGTACAGCGCGAACAGGCCGGGCGGCTTGATGGTGCGGTGGTGGCCGAGCCAGACGAGCACGGCCGCCCAGGCGAAGTCGAAGATCAGCTCGTAGAGGAACGTCGGCTGGAAGGTACTGAAGTGCAGGTCGGCGGCGGGGATCCCGCCGGAAACCCGGTACTGGAAGGGGATCTCAAGACCCCAGGGCAGTGACGTGGGACGGCCGAAAAGCTCCTTGTTGAAGTAGTTCCCGATCCGGCCGATGCCCTGCGCCACCAGCAGGGCGGGGGCCACCGCGTCCATGAACAGGGCGCCGTCCACGCCGTGCTTGCGCAACCGCCACAGGCCGACCAGGGCGGCGAGGAAGATACCGCCCCAGATGCCGAGCCCGCCGTCCCACACCGCGAACACGCCGTACCACACGTGCGGGATGTCCATCGGCGTGGTGATGTCGAAGTAGATCCGGCCGCCGATGATCCCGGCCGGGACGCTCCACAGGGCGATGTCGCCGACCAGGTCGGGGTCGCCGCCGACCGCGCGCCACCGCCGCCTGGTGATGATGACCGCGGCCGTGATGCCGACCAGGTACATCAGGGCGTAGAAGTGAATGACCAGCGGGCCGATGTGAAAGCTGTTGATCGACGGGCTGGGAAGGTACGCAGGCATCGCCATCGCCATACGGCCGAGAGTACACCGGGCCCCGACCATGACCGGGACCGGAAGGCCGGGAC
>JBKQQQ010000060.1:0-10794 GCA_052144275.1 Streptosporangiaceae bacterium | reverse complement strand
GCATGCCGCTCGTCCGCATCGACATCATGGAAGGCCGCCCGCCGGAGAAGATCCGCGAGCTGCACAGCCGCGTCGCCGCCCTGGTCGCGGAGATCCTGGACACGCCGATCGAGCGGGTCCGCACCTACATCACGCAGTTCCCGCCGGAGGGCTGGGGCATCGGCGGCGTGCCGGCCGACGTGGCCCGCGCCGACGAGGTCGCCGCCCGGCGCGCGGCAGCGACCGCCGAGCGCACAGGCACATGACCAACGACCCTCCCGCGAGCCAAAGGGCCGCCGGCGCTGCCTGGACTGAGGAGCGAGGAACGAGCGACGAGGGAAGGCAGCGCCTTGAAAGGCGGCCCGGAGGCGAGCGGGAAAACAGAGCGAGCGGGGTTGGAGTGATTGTCGGGGCCACCGGCGCCATCGGCCAGGCCGTGATCGAGCGGCTCACCCGCCGCGGCCTGCCGGTCCTCGCGGTGGCGCGCGGGAAGGCCGACCTCGACAAGCTCGCGGCGGCCAGCGACCTGGTCACGCCCTGCCCCGCCGACATCGGGAGCAACGACGCGATCCAGGCCATCGGCTCGGCGCTGACCGGGGTCGGCGGGACGGTACGGATGGCGGTCTTCGCGGCCGGGCTGCCGGTCCGCGGCTCGGCGGACACCATCGACCCGGACGCGCTGGCGGCCGGCAGCAACATCAAGGTCGGCGGGCTGCTGCGGCTGCTGCACGCGGTCCGCGACCATCTGGTGCCCGGGTCGCGGTTCGTGACGTTCGCCGGCTCGCTCGGCCTGGAGCCGCGCGCGCACGAGGCCGGCCCCGGCGCGGTCAACGCCGCCGTGTTCAACCTGATGCGCCAGATCAGCCTGCTCTACGGGCCCCGCGGGGTGACCACCCACACGCTCAGCCCGGGACCGGCCGACACGCCCAGGCTGCGCCGGATCGTGGCCGCGGTCGCCGCCGAGCGGGGCGCCGCCGAGGAGGAGGTCTGGCAGGAGTACGTGGCGCAGAACTCGCTGGGCCGGCTGCCGACCGCTGGCGAGCTGGCCTGGGCCGTGGAGCTGCTGCTCGACCCGGAGGCCGACCTGCTGCACGGCAGCGTGCTCTACCTGGACGCAGGCGGCCACCGGGGTATCCACTGAGAGCGGCGGGAGGGCTGGTACCTGGTCCGTTAGGTACAAAATTCTTGCTAAGCCGGCCCTGCTAAAACCGACACAGAGCTATGGCCGAGCCGCCGGGAGATGACCCGGGCCGACTCGACCACCAGGGCGGTGGCCCGGCGCATCATGGTGCGCATCCGGGCGCTGTCGCCGACGACGCTGACCGCCGCCATGACCTTGCCGTCCCGGCCCCGGATCGGCGCGCCCACCGAGACGATGCCCAGGTGCCCTTCCTCGTTGTTCTGCGCCCAGCCGCGCTCGGCCACCGCCGCCAGTTCGGTCAGCAGCCGGTTCTTGTCGGTGATGGTCCACGGTGTCTGCGCCACCGGACGCCAGTCGGCCAGCCGCCGGTTCAGCTCGTCCAGCGGCAGCGCGGCGAGCAGGATCTTGCCCGAGCTCGTCCAGTGGGCCGGCAGCCGGTGCCCGACCTGGCGGAAGATCGGCAGCAGGTTGTGGCTCTCCAGCCGCTCGACGTACACCACCTCGAGCCCGTCGAGCACCGCCACGTGCACCATTTCCCCGGTCTCGTGCCGCAGCGTGGCGAGCGCCGGCAGCGCCGCCTGGTGCAGGTCCACGTGCTCGGTGACGTTGCTGCCCAGCTCGTACAGGACCAGGCCGAGGCGGTACCGGCCCGGGGTGCTGCCCCGTTCGAGCAGCCGTTCGGCCGTCAGCGTGGTCACCAGCCGGTGCACGGTGCTCTTGCCCAGGCCTAGCTGGCGGGAGAGTTCGGTGATGCCCAGCTCCTGGCCGGCCCGGGAGAACGCGCGCAGCACCCGGGCGGCGTTGCGCACCGACGCCAGCGTGGTCCGGTCTGGTTGAGCACTGCCGGGCGGGGTGCTGGCCGTGGCCGGCGTGGTGAGCGTCATGGGCCCCACCGTAACTCCGTTCCGCTCTGCGGGACAACAGCATTGGTCTGCCAGGCAGGCGCGTCGTACGGTCTGGGAAACCGCGCAACCGGCGGTCACGCCTGGGGGTTATGTGGCACAGATCCTGTGGTTCGAGAACTACGCCCTTGCGGACGCCCCCGTGCTCGGCGGCAAGAACGCCTCCCTCGGTGCGCTCATGGCCGCCGGGCTGCCGGTGCCGCCCGGGTTCGCGGTCTCGGCCGACTGCTATCGCAAGGCGCTGGCCGACGGCGGGCTCACCGGGCAGCTCGACGCCCTGATCACCGCGGTCGACCCGCACGATCCAGCCTCGGTGGCGGCGGCGGGCGGACGGGCGCGGGCGCTGATCGGCTCGCTGGCCGCCTCCGGCGACCTAGCCGACGCGATCCGGGCCGCGTACGCGCGGCTGTGCGAGCGGTGCGGGGACGCCAGCCCGGGGGATGCCAGCCTGCCGGTGGCGGTCCGCTCGTCGGCGACCTGCGAAGATCAGCCGGACGCGAGCTTCGCCGGCGAGCACGACACCTACCTGTGGGTGCGCGGCGGCGATTCGGTCGTGGCCCACGTGCTCCGCTGCTGGGCGAGCCTGTTCACCGACCGCGGCATCGCCTACCGGATCGAGCGGGGTTACGGCCGGGCCAGCGTGGCGATGAGCGTCGGCGTGCAGCAGATGCTGCGGCCGCGGGCCGCCGGGGTCGCCTTCACCCTCAACCCGCTGAACGGCGACCGGTCGCAGGTCGCCATCGACGCGTCCTGGGGCTTCGGCGAGGCCGTGGTCAGCGGCGAGGTCACCCCGGACAATTTCCTGGTCGACAAGGTCATGGGCGCGATCACCCGGCGCACGATCTCGGCCAAGACCCTGGAGTACCGGCTCGTTGACGCGGATGCGGTTATCGCGGTTCCGGTAGACGCGGACCGGCAGTCCGTTCCGTGCCTGACCGACGACGAGATCCTGGCCGTGGCCGCGCTGGCCCGGCGCGCGGAGAAGCACTACCGCTGCCCGCAGGACGTGGAGTGGGCGCTCGAGGATTCGGGGGACGTCCTGCTGCTGCAGAGCCGTCCGGAGACGGTGTGGAGCCGCCGCCCCCGGCCGGCCGCCAGCTGCACCGCGGACCCGATCACCAGCATGGTCCAGACCCTGCTGCACCCTTCGCACGGCGCGCCGGAAGGCCACGGCCACGGCTGACCCGGGCTGGCGTATCCGTTTTATCCGGCGGCCAACGGTGGCCGCCGGCACCCTAGTTTCAGGAGGAACACCATGGCCGACCGGTTCCCTAGCCCGTTCGATATGCCGACTCCTCCCGGGGCGGAGGGATGGAAAGACCTGTACGCGTACTCGACGGTGTTCAGCGAGGACCGGCGCGAGTACGAGGAGTCGGCGTTCTGGTTCATGGACGGCGTGCACACTCCCGAGGTGGTGCCGCCGTGGGACGCCACCATCATGGAGTACGCGATCATCGCGCTGTCCCAGTACAACACCAGGCACTACATCATCCCGCCGGCGCTCGGCGTGGACCTCCGGTACCTGAACGGCTACATGTACCTCTCCCCCGTCGGGGTGACCGACCCAGAGGAGATCGGGGCGCGGGTGCCCGAGTTCGCCGAGCGGGCCGGGTACTACTTCGCCAACTGGGACCGGCTGTATGCGGCCTGGATGCCCAAGGTGCGCGCGCTCATCGACGAGCTCGAGGCGATCAACTTCGAGCGGCTACCGCACCGGGAGGACATGGCCGTCATCACTGAGGGCCGGGGTACCGGGAGCGCCCTGGACCTGTTCACCACCTACCACCGGCTGGTGGACCTGCTGCTCAAGCTGTGGCACTACCACTTCGAGTTCCTCAACCTCGGCTACGTCGCCTACCTGGACTTCTTCGGCTGCTGCCAGCAGCTGTTCCCGTCCATCCCGGACCAGGCCATCGCCAAGATGGTGGCCGGGATCCAGGTCGACCTGTTCCAGCCGGACGAGGAGCTCAAGAAGCTGGCCCAGCTCGCCGTCGAGCTGGGCCTGGCGGACCGGTTCTCGGGTTCTGCTCCGGCCTCGGAAGTACTCGACGGGCTGCGCGGCGACCCGCAGGGTGACAAGTGGCTGGCCGCCTGGGAGGAGGCCAAGCAGCCCTGGTTCAACTTCTCGGCCGGCAGCGGCTTCTACCACAGCGACAAGGTGTGGCTGGAGAACCTGGACATCCCGCTCGGCTTCCTGCGCACCTACATCGCCAAGGTCCAGCGGGGCGAGACGCTCGAGCGGCCGATGGAGGCCGTCATCGCCGAACGCGACCGGATCGTGGCCGAGTACACCGACCTGATCGACAGCGACGAGGACCGGGCCACGTTCGGTGCCAAGCTGGGGCTGGCCCGCACGGTGTTCCCGTACGTGGAGAACCACAACTTCTACGTCGAGCACTGGGCCCATTCCGTGGTCTGGCGCAAGATGCGTGACCTGGGCCGTCTCTTTGTGGAGGCGGGGTTCTTCACCGATCGGGACGACGTGTTCCTGCTGAGCAGGCACGAGGTGACCGAGGTGCTGTTCGACCTGTACCACGGCTGGGCGGTCGGCGTGCCCTCGCGCGGGCCGAAGTACTGGCCGCGGGAGATGGCCCGCCGCAACGGGATCATGAACGCGCTGCGGCAGTGGTCGCCGCCGCCGGCCCTGGGCGTGCCGCCCGAGGTGATCACCGAGCCGTTCACCGTCATGCTCTGGGGCATCACCTCGGACAGCGTCCGGCAGTGGCTTGGCGGCGCGCAGGCCGACGGCGGCCTGTCCGGCTTCGCGGCCTCGCCCGGCATCGCGGAGGGCCCGGCCCGGGTGATCATGTCCGCGGACGGGATCAGCGAGCTGCGCGACGGCGAGGTGCTGGTCGCGCCGCTGACCGCGCCGAGCTGGGCGCCGGTGTTCGGCAAGATCGCGGCGACGGTGACCGACGTGGGCGGGATCATGAGCCACGCCGCCATCGTGTGCCGCGAGTACGGGTTGCCCGCCGTGACCGGCACCGCGTTCGGCACCAAGACCATCAAGACCGGGCAGCGGCTGCGGGTGGACGGCAACGCCGGCACCGTGACGATCATCGACTGAATCTCTTTAGGAGTGTTTGCATGCTGACCGCCGAACAGAACGACGAGCTGACCCAGGTCGCGGCGGGTACGCCTATGGGCGAGCTGCTGCGGCGCTACTGGTACCCGGTCGCGTTCACCCGCGAGCTCGAGGAGTTCCCGGTCCGCCCGGCCCGGCTGCTCGGCGAGGACTTCGCCGTGTTCAAGACGCCGCGCGGCAAGTACGGCATCCTGCCGGAGGGCTGCCCGCACCGGCGGGCCTCGCTGGCCTACGGCGTGGTGGAGTCCGACGGGCTGCGCTGCCCGTACCACGGCTGGCTGTTCGGGGTGGATGGCTCCTGCCTCGACCAGCCCGCCGAGCGGGAGGAGACCAACTTCCGCTCGCGGGTGCGGGCGGCCGCTGGCGCCGCGCAGGAGCTCGGCGGCCTGGTGTGGGCCTACATCGGGCCCTCGCCCGCGCCGCAGCTGCCGCGGTTCGACGTGTTCGTGATGGACGGGGTCCGCGACATCGGCTGGACCGACCTGCCGTGCAACTTCGTGCAGATCATGGAGAACGCGGTCGACCCGCACCATACCGAGTGGCTGCACGGCCGGTTCTTCGAGTTCATGGCGCGTCATCAGGGCTTCGACGCGCCGCCCTCGTTCGGCAAGAAGCATGTCAAGGTGGGCTTCGACGCGTTCGAGTGGGGCATCATCAAGCGCCGGGTAGTGGAGGGCGCGTCCGAGGAGGACGACGACTGGAAGATCGGCCACCCGCTGGTGTTCCCGTACAACATGCGGGTCGGCGGGGCCAACATCGAGCAGATGCAGATCCGGGTGCCGATCGACCGGACCACCACCCGGTTCATGCTCTACACCGTGCACGCGCCTGCCGGTGTGGAGTACCCCGACCAGCCGCAGGTGCCCGACTACCAGATCCCGGTATACGATTCCGTCGGCCGGCACCGGGTGGACTACGTCGAGGGTCAGGACATGATGGCCTGGGTGACCCAGGGGCCGATCACCGACCGGACCGTAGAGCACCTGGGACGTTCGGATATCGGCGTGACGATGCTGCGGCGGATGTTCAAGGAGAACATGTCTTTGGTGGCCCGGGGCGAGGATCCGCTCGGAGTGTACCGGGACTTCCGCGACCGAATCGACCTGCCGTGCGAGAAGAACAAGTTCGACGCCGGCGTCTCGTTCGCCATCGACTTCATCGACCGGGCCTCGTCCCGGTTCAGCCCGCAGGCCGACGCGCTGAAGAAGCTGCACATCAAGGCGCACGAAAACCGGAAGGCCGCGGCCGGGTGACGGTGGTCGCGGCTGGTGCTGGGGTTCCGGCTAGTGCTGGGCTTCCTGGTGGTTCTGGTGGTGCTGGGGTTTCTGTTGGTGGTGACGTCGGGCGGGGGTGGTTCCCGGTTGACGCCGAGCGGCATCGGCGTGACGCGCCTCGGTACTGTCCGGCGTGCGCGGCGGCATTGTCGCTGGCTGACGGCGGCCAGGGGCTGACCACGGAGTACTGGACGGGCTGCGACCGGGTCTTCGTCTGCTTCTGCGGGGCCTGCGGCTGGTCCGGCGACATCGTGCTGGCCGACCGGATCATCGGCCACGAGGCCGCGGAGTGAAAGCGGCTCGCTAAGGACCTTCGGACACCATTAGCTCGAACGAAAATATGAAAATCGACTATCGTGTGCACTTACCCCCTTATTGAGGGGGGTAAGTGCACACGATGATTGCGTCGGCCCTGCCAAGAGGCCTGCGGAGGAAGCCCGAGCCTGCAGATGGGGCTGGCGGGACCAGTGAGGCAACTACCGGGGCGGTGCCAGGCCTCGTTTGCCAGGAAGGATGCGCCAGGCCTCTACCTGGGCGCGCCAGGCCTTGTCGCCGGGCTTCGGAATCGGGATTCCGGTTCTGTTAAACTCGCACCGGAAGCGTAGTTCCGCTTCGGGAGGTCTGCGTGGCGGTAGGCAGTTCGGGGAGGTCCTTGTGGCGGTAGGCAATCGGCGCGCGCATTACCGGGTGACGTTCGCGGTGTTGTCCCTTGGTGTCGCGGCGTTCGCGCTGTTGCAGTCGCTGGTGATTCCGGTGCTGACGACGGTGCAGCATCAGCTGCATACGACGCAGGACACTGTGACGTGGGTTCTCACCGCGTATCTGCTTTCGGCGTCGATCATGACGCCGATCCTGGGGCGGATCGGCGACATGATAGGCAAGGAGCGGGTCTTCGTCGCCACGCTGATCGCGCTGTCGGTGGGTTCGCTGATGGCGGCGCTCGCGCCGTCGATCGCCGTCATGATCGTGGCGCGGGTGATCCAGGGGGCCGGGGGCGGGATGATACCCGTCGCGTTCGGGATCATCCGGGATGAGTTCCCGGCCGATAAAGTGGCCGGCGCGGTGGGGTCTCTCGCGTCATTGACCGCGGTCGGGGCCGGCCTGGGCATCGTCCTGGCGGGTCCGATCGTGAACGCGCTCGACTACCACTGGCTGTTCTGGCTGCCGCTGATCCTCACGATCGTCGCCGCCGTGTCCGCGGTGCTGTTCGTTCCCGAGTCACCGGTGCGTACCCCCGGGCGGATTAGCTGGCTGCCGGCGGTGCTGCTGTCCGCCTGGCTGGTCGCGCTGCTGGTCGCGCTGAGTGAGGCACCCAGCTGGGGCTGGGGCTCCAGCCGGGTGATCGGCCTGCTGGCCGCGGCGGTGGTGCTGGCGGCGGCCTGGATCCTCGCCGAACTGCGGGCGGTCACGCCGCTGATCGACATGAAGATGATGCGGCGCACGGCCGTATGGACGAACAACCTGGTCGCGCTGCTGATCGGCGTGGGGATGTACGCGACGTTCGCCTTCCTGCCCGAGTTCGTGCAGACGCCATCCTCGGCCGGCTACGGGTTCGGGGCGAGCATCACCCGTTCCGGGCTGATGCTGCTGCCCTCTACGATCACCATGTTCATCACGGGCCAGTTCGCGGGCCGGCTCACCCGGCTGTTCGGGGGCAAGGCTCTTGTGATCGCTGGCTGCCTGACCGGATGCGTGGCCATGACGATCCTCGCCTTCGCCCACGCGCAGGTGTGGGAGATCTACCTGTCGAGCGCCATCATGGGTGTCGGGTTCGGGCTCGCCTTCTCGGCGATGTCGGCGCTGGTGGTGGCCGCAGTGCCGTCCTCGCAGACCGGAGTCGCGAGCGGCATGAACGCGAACATCCGCACGATCGGCGGCAGCATCGGCGCGGCGGTGATGGCCAGCATCGTCACCTCGCAGCTCGAGCCGTCCGGGCTGCCGAAGGAGTCCGGTTACACGATCGGGTTCGCGGTGATGGCCGCTGGGCTGGTGCTGGCGGCGCTGGCCGGCCTGCTGATCCCCGCGGCGAAGGGCCTGCGGCGGACGACGGGTGAGCTGGAGCACGCCGAGATGGCGATCGTCGCCGGCGGGACGATTGTCGGGGACGAGAGCGAGTGACCGGGACCCGGGCCCCGGCGGCGCGGCGTGACGCCGTGCGGAATTATCACCGCATCCTCGACGCCGCGCGCGAGGTGCTCGGCGAGTCCGGCGCCGACGCGTGCATGGAGGAGATCGCCGCGCGGGCGGGAGTGGGCGTCGGCACCGTGTACCGCCGGTTCGCCAGCAAGGACGCGCTGATCGATGAACTCCTGCAGCTGGCCCTGGAGGAAGTTCTTTTTTCCACCGAACGGGCGCTGGCGCGTGCCGACGGATACGGTCTCGAAGAGCTGCTGCGCGCCCTTGGCCGGTCCTTCGCCGACCATGCCCGCTACGCGAGCCTGCTCCTGGCGCGCCACACCGACGACACCACCGGACATCGGATACGAGCAGCGATCGACGAGCTCACCGCGCGCGCCATCGCGGCCGGCACGGTGAACCCGGGCATCACCGCCGGCGACGTCATGGCCCTTGTCCTGGCGATGCGCGGGCTGGTGCAGGCCGCCGGAGAGGTCGCCCCGGAGGCCTGGCAGCGGTTCCTCGACATCCAACTGGCCGGCATGCGGGCGGCGGGGCCGCTCAGCAGCGCACCCCCCATCTCCCTCCGCCAGCTGGCAAAGCTGGCTCCGCAACACCAGTCCTGACCGCCGACCGTGCTGTGGCGGACGCTGGCTCGTGCTGGCCTGAGGGCCGGTCAGCCTCAGTCCCGAGCCACGAACATCGTCGCCCCGCCGTCGGCGAAGTTCGCGACGTCCGCGGCCGCCGCGTATCCCTCGGGCGAGGCCAGCCCGGCGTCTAGCGCCTCCCGCGAGGCGAAGGCAAGCTCGGCGATCAGGTGATAAGGCGGCTGCGAACCGTCGAGCGAGTCGCAATGACGAGCGGTGAAGCTGGCCAGGCCGGGTATCTTCTCGGCCAGCGGCCGGTGGGTGGACGCATAGTACGAGTCAAACGCGGCCGGGTCGGCTGGATGCCCGTAACAGACGGTCAGCACATGCATGGTGACTCCTTCGGTCGGTTCGCTAGGTCCCGAAGACGTACTTCGCGGCCATGGCGGCGGGGTTCCATTCGGTGGGGGCGGCGGCGGCCGGGGCGGTGACGGTCACCGGGCGGGCCTGGACGACGCAGACGGGCTCGCCTTCCCGGCGGTGCCGGTCGAGCACCCATTCCACGTCGACCGGGTAACCATAGTGCCGCTCGATGGCCAGCACCGCGTCGACCACGGCGGCGATCTGCTCGTCGTCGAGCACCCGGCGGTCGACCAGGCGGGCAGGCATGGCGGTCTCGACCACGCGGCCGATCGCGTAGTCGAAGTTCGACACCACGTTCTTGGCCGCCACCCGGTAGCGCAGGATGCGCCCGTCGGCCTTGCCGACCTCGACGTGGTCCGGCGTGACCAGCCCCTGTACCACCGCCTCGCCCCAGCCCCAGCTGGTCTCGATGACGATACGGTCACTCTTCCCGGTGACCGGGTGGGCGGAGAACGCCACGCCGGAGGCCCGGGCGTGGATCAGCTCGATGACGCCGACCGCCATCGGCATGTCCCGGTGGTGCGTGCCGGCCCGCAGCCGGTAGGCCACCGCGCGCGCATTGAACAGGCTGGCCCAGCACTGGCGGACCGCATCGAGCACCCGGTCCGGGCCCGACACCCCGAGGTAGGTGTCGAAGATCCCGGCGAAGCTGGCCGTGCCGGAGTCCTCGCCGATGGCCGAGCTGCGTACCGCGGTCGGGACGTTGATCTCGAAGCAGCGGGAGCTCAGCTCCTCATAGGCGTCGCCGATCAGCGCGGCCAGGTCCGCGCTGATGTCCCGGCTGGCCAGTTCGGCCCGGACCGCCTGTGCGGCCGCGGCGAGCTCGGCGGGTCCCGTATCGGGGCCGAGCCCGCCGAGCGCCGCGTCGACGATCTCGTCCAGGCCCGCTTGATCCCAGTGCTGCCGGTAGGCATCGACCGTGACGGTGAACCCCTTCGGCAGGCTGACGCCCGCTTCGAGCAGCTCGGCGAGCCGGCCCATCTTGGCGCCGCAGACGCCGACCGCCTGCTCTGGGGCGATCTCGTCCACCCAGGCGATAGCGTCCGGCATGGGCTCAGCCCTGCCCGGCCCCGGCCTGCTGGAGCACGGCCCGCTTGAGCACGGTCACCGTGCCGGTGGTGCCGTTCACCTCGACCTCGTCGCCGTCGGCGATGACCATCGTGGCCAGGCCGACCGCGGTCACCGTCGGCACACCGTACTCGCGCCCGACGATGGCCGCGTGCGACAAGGTGCCGCCGCCGTCGCACACGCAGGCGGCGATCTTGGCGAACGCCGGGGTCCAGTTCGG
>JBKQQQ010000059.1:0-6831 GCA_052144275.1 Streptosporangiaceae bacterium | reverse complement strand
CTGGCCGCGGTGGCCGGCCTCGACATCGCGCTGTGGGACGCGCTGGCCCAGGCGGCCGGGCTGCCGCTGGCCGTGCTGCTGGGCGGGACGCTGGCCCCGGTCCCCGCTTACAACAGCAATGGCCTGGGGCTCATCCCGCCAGAAAACGTCGCCACCGAAGCGCTGGAACTGCTCGACGAGGGCGGGTTCACAGCGCTGAAGGTCCGCGTCGGCCGGGCTCGCGCGGCTGACGACATCGCCGCGGTCCGCCAGGTCAGAGCCGCGGTCGGCGACGAGGTGACGCTGGTCGCGGACTATAACCAGGGGCTCAGCCTCGGCGAGGCGCTGGAGCGCTGCCGTGCGCTCGACGCGGAAGGGCTGGCCTGGATCGAGGAGCCACTGCGCTACGACGACCTGGACGGCCACGCCAGGCTCGCCGCCGGCCTCGCTACCCCGGTCATGCTCGGCGAGAACTTCTACGGCGCGCGGGCCATGTACGAGGCCATCCGGTCACGGGCCTGCGACCTGGTGATGCCGGACCTGATGCGGATCGGCGGGGTGACCGGGTGGCTCCAGGCCGCCGCCATCGCCGACGTGACCGGCCTGCCGATGTCCTCGCACCTGTACCCCGAGGTGTCCGGGCACCTGCTCCGGGTCACCCCGAGCGGGCAGTGGCTGGAGTGGCAGGACTGGGCCCACCCCGTGCTGGCCCGGCCCTTCGAGGTCCGCTCCGGCGAGCTGCACCTGCCCGACGTCCCCGGCAACGGCCTGGCATGGGACGAAGGCGCCGTGGCGCACTACCAGGCCGGCCTGTAACCGGCCCGGCGGCGCCACCGGGCCACGGCGAGATGGCGGTGCCGGGGGACTGACGCGCATCACCCGTCAGCCTGGGCTGACTGGAGCGCCTCCCATATCCGCCGCGGGGAGGCGGGCATGTCGATGTGCCGCACGCCGAGGTGAGCCAGCGCGTCGATGATCGCGTTCTGCACGGCCGGCGTGGAGCCGATGGTGCCGGCTTCCCCGATTCCCTTGGCCCCGAGCGGGTTATAGGTAGTCGGTGTCTGCATGTCGGCCAGCTCGAAGCTGGGGACCTCGGTGGCCGTGACGAAGGGATAGTCGGCGAAGCTGGCGGTCAGCGGGTTGCCGTCGGCGTCGTAGACCACCTCTTCCAGCATGGCCTGGGCCGCGCCCTGGGCGATGCCGCCGTGCCGCTGGCCCTCGGCGAGCAGCGGGTTGATCACGGTGCCCGCGTCATCGACGGTCACCACCCGCCGCAGCACCGCCTTGCCCGTCTCGGTGTCCACCTCCACGACGGCCACGTGGGCCCCGAACGGGAAGGTCGCGCCGGGCGCGCTGAACACCGCCCGCACGAACAGCCGCTCCCGCTCGGCGAGCTTGGCCAGCGGCACCGATACGTCCGGGTCCCCGGCCACGGCGAACGCGCTGCGGCCGGCGTCGAAGACCAGGTCGGCCGGGCTGGCTTCCAGTTCATCGGCCGCGCGCTGCCGGGCCACGTCGAGCAGCTCCCGCGAGGCCTGCTGCACCGCGGCGCCGCCCTGCTGCAGGCTGCGCGAGCCGCCGGTGCCGCCGCCCTGGGGGATCAGGTCGGTGTCCCCCCATTTCAGCGTGATCTTGCCGATCGGGATGCCGAGCTCGTCGCTGGCGAGCATCGCCCACACGGTGGCGTGACCCTGGCCGTGCGGCGAGGTCCCGGTCAAGATGGTGGCGCTGCCGTCGGGGTGGACCTCGACGGTGGCGTTCTCGCTCGGGTTGCCCGACTCGGCTCCGGCGCCGGTGATCTCGACGTAGCAGGACAGGCCGATGCCGAGCTGCACCACGTCCCCGTCCGCGCGTCGCTTGGCCTGCTCGGCCCGCAGGTCCCCGTATCCGGCCGTCGTCAGGGCCTTGTCCAGCGCGACCGCGTAGTCGCCGCTGTCGTACACCGCGCCGAAGGCGGTCGTGTGCGGCTCGGTGAACTTGGGCAGCAGGTTCTTCCTGCGCACCTCGGCGGGATCCTGGCCGATCTCGGCGGCGAACAGGTCGATAGCCCGCTCGACGGCGGCCGTGGCCTCGGGGCGGCCTGCGCCGCGGTAGGCGCCGACCGGTGTGGTGCTGGTCACTACCGACTTCGCCACCGCCTCCGCGCGCGCGATCGCGTACGGCCCGGGCGCCATCAAGATGGTCAGGAATGGCAGGAACGCGCCGAACTTCGGGTAGGCACCGGAGTCCTGCAGGATCTCCAGCCGGTAGGCTGCCACCTTCCCGTCCAGGCTGCCGCCGATGGTGACTGTCTGGCGCTGCGCCCGGCCGTGGGTCATGCCGATCAGGTTCTCGTTGCGGCTCTCGGCCCAGCGCGCGGGCCGGCCGAGCCGCCGGGCCACCCAGCAGACCACCGCGTGCTCCGGGTCGGCGCCGAACTTGGCGCCGAACGCGCCGCCCACGTCCGGGGTGATGACCCGGATCTCGGCCTGGTCCATCCCGAGCATGCCCGCCAGGGCCGCGCGGGTGCCCTGCGCGCCCTGGTTCGGGATCCACGCCGTCAGCCGGCCGTCCGCGCCCCAGGCCGCGACCGCGGCCCGGGTCTCCATCGGGGCCGGCGCGACCCGCTGGTTGACGATCGTGCGGGAGACGACGACCTCGCAGCCGTCGAACAGGTCGGCCGCCAGGGCGGCCGCGTCGCCGAAGGTGGCCGCCACGTTCGTGCCCGCGGCCGGGAACAGCACGGCCGCGTCGGCTGCGTCGGCCTCGGCCATGTCGACGACGGGCGGCAGCACGTCATACTCGACGTCCACCAGGTCCGCGGCGTCCTCGCCCTGGTAGCGGCCCTCGGTGACGATCACCGCCACCGGTTCGCCGACGTACCGGACCACGTCCTGGGCCAGCAGCGGCTGGCGCATGTGCTCGTTGAGCATGCCGGGTATCGGCGGCGGCACCGTCGGGAGGTCAGCCAGGTCGGCCCCGGTGAACGCGGCGATGACGCCAGGTGCCTCGAGCGCGGCGCTGACGTCGACCGAGAGGATCCGCGCGTGCGCGACGGCCGAACGAGCGAAGTGCACGTGGCAGGCGCCGGGAAGTCGCACGTCGTCGGTGTAGACGCCGCCGGTGGTCAGGAAGCGGGGATCCTCGGTTCGGATGACCCTGGTGCCCAGTATGCTCACGCTCACGATCTTGCCTGGCCGGGACGCCGATGGTCAAAACTGCCTCACCCGGCCGGCCGGGGGGACGGCCACCCCCCGGGGGCGGAAGATCGGGTACCCTTTCTGCGTTGGCGATGGCGGAGTAGCTCAGTCAGGCAGAGCAAGCGGCTCATAATCGCTGTGTCGCCGGTTCAAGTCCGGCCTCCGCTACAATTGGTTAGTCCTGAGAACCTAATGATGAGAAAGGCGCTGCGTCGTGGCTGCCACCGATGTCCGGCCGAAGATCACGCTGGCTTGCCAGGAATGCAAGCACCGGAACTACATCACCCGCAAGAACCGGCGTAACGACCCGGACCGGCTCGAGCTGAAGAAGTTCTGCCCCAACTGCCGCTGCCACCGGCCGCACCGCGAGACCCGGTAGTGGCGATCAACCCGGATTACGCCGGACGGACGTTCGAGCCGTCCGAGCCGTACGAGGTGAGCCGGGTCAAGATCGCCGAGTTCGCCACCGCGATCGGCGAGCCCAGCCCGCTGTGCCGTGACCGCGCGGCCGCGCAGGCGGCCGGCTATCCCGACGTGATCGCGCCGCCCACGTTCGCGATCGTGATCACCTCGGCGGGCAACTCGAAACTGATATCCGATCCCGGCCTGGGCGTGAACTACGCCATGGTCGTGCACGGCGAGCAGAGCTTCACCCACACCCGCCCGCTGCACGCGGGCGATGTCGTGGTGGCGCAGTCCACGATCGAGTCGATCAAGCAAATCCGCAACATGACCACGATGGCGACGGTCACCGAGGTCCGGACCGTGGACGGCGAGCACGTCTGCACGGCACGGTCGACCCTGGTCGAACGCGGCGCATAAGGGGACACGATGGGCAGCCCCAGCTACCACGACGTCCAGGCGGGCACCGAGATCGCGCCGAGGCAGTACCAGGTGACCCGGCGTGACCTGGTGCGGTACGCGGGCGCCTCCGGTGACTTCAACGTGATCCACTGGAACGAGCGCATCGCCAAGTCAGTGGGCCTCCCGGACGTGATCGCGCACGGCATGCTCACGATGGCGCTGGCGGGCCGGTACCTCACCGAGTGGGCCGGGGATCCGGCCGCGGTGACGGAATTCGGGGTCAGGTTCTCCTCCCCGGTCGTCGTGCCCGACGACGACAAGGGCGCCATGGTCGAGATCGCGGGCGCCGTCACCGGCAAGCTCGACGGCAACCAGGTGACGGTGGAAATCACCGCCAGGTCGGGCGACGCGAAGGTCCTGACACGCGCGCACGGCGTCGTCCGCCTCACGTGAGGCTGGCCGACCCCCTGGAACCCCCGGCTGTGCTGGCCCAGGGGGACGACCCCCTGGAACCCCCGTGAGGCTGGCCGACTACACCACGGTCCGCCTGGGCGGGCCGGCCCGCGGCTTCGTCCGCGCCAGTACCGAGGAAGAGCTCATCGAGGCGGTGCGGACCGCCGACGCGAGCGGCGAGCCGGTGCTGATCCTCGGCGGCGGCAGCAACCTGGTAGTGGCCGACGAGGGCTTCGACGGGACCGTGATCCAGGTCGCCACGCGCGGCGTCAGCCGCGGCGCGGGCCCTGGGGTGCTGACCGTGGCGGCGGGCGAGGACTGGGACGCGATGGTCGCCCGGACCGTGGCCGAGGGCCTGGCCGGCCTGGAGTGCCTGTCCGGCATCCCCGGCCTGGCGGGTGCCACCCCGATCCAGAACGTCGGCGCCTACGGCCAGGAAGTCTCGCAGACGATCACGCAGGTCCGCGTCTACGACAGGAAGACCTCCGAGATCCTCGACATCCCGAACGAGCAGTGCGGCTTCGGCTACCGCACCAGCCGGTTCCGGGGGGCTGACCGGTTCGTCGTGCTGAGCGTGACGTTCGGGCTCGCGGTGCAGGTCCGCTCGGCCCCGGTCCGCTACGCCGAACTGGCCGCGGCCCTCGGCGTCTCGCCCGGCGACCAGGTGGAGAGCATTCAGGCCCGGTCGGCCGTCATCGAGCTCAGGCAGCGCAAGGGAATGGTCATCGATCCGTCCGACCCCGACACCCGCAGCGTCGGCTCGTTCTTCGTCAACCCGGTGCTCGACGCCGGCGCGATGGCCTGCGTCGAGGCGGCCGCGCGGGCCAGGTGCGGGCCGGATACCCGGGTGCCCAGGTTCCCGGTCGGGGACAGAGCCGGGGACAGAGCCGGGGACGGGCTGGTCAAGGTGCCTGCGGCGTGGCTGATCGAGCGGGCCGGGTTCGGTAAGGGCTACAGCCCGGGCGACGGCGCCCGGATCTCATCGAAGCACACGCTCGCCCTGGTCAACTCGGGATCGGCGAGTACGGCCAGCCTGATGGCGCTGGCCCGGGAGATCAGGGACGGGGTGCGCGACACGTTCGGCGTCTGCCTGACTCCTGAGCCGGTCCTCGTGGGCGTCACGCTGTAGGCCGCCTCCAGCGCCTCGGCCCCGCCCAGGCGGGACCGAGGCACCGTCATCAGCCGGTTAGTGGAGCAGGTTGAGCGTGTTGGTGGCGTCGTCCACGAAGTAGACGGCGCGGTGGAACGGCTTGACCGCCAGCCCGAACAGGGCGCCGGCCCCCGGCGGGGATCCGGAGCTGTCCAGCTGGCGGACCGCGATCTGGAACCCGGACGGGGTGGTCTCGACGAGGTTCCCGTCGCCGCTGTTGACGGTCAGGATGTTACCGCCCGGCGCCACCACCAGGCCGAGCGGGCCGTTCAGGTGGTGCCCCTGGGAGACGGTGAAGCCGCGTCCGGCGCTGAAGCCGCGGAATACCGCGTTGGGGATGTCGGCCACCCGGTTCGCCAGCGTGTCGGCCACGTAAAGGACGCCGTTGGGGCCAAGGCCGACACCGGTCGGGCCGATGACCAGGGCCGCCGGATCCAGCTTCTGGGGGAAGCCGGAGCCGATTGTGGTGTTGAACTGGATCCACGGCAGGCCGGACCGCGGGATCTGGATGACGAGCCGGAGCACCGTGCCCCCGAAGACGGTGCCACCCTTCGCCGCCACCGTGCCGTTGAGGACGTTGGTGACGAACAGGACGGCCTGGCTGCCCAGGTCAAGGGAGGTCATGTCCCAGGGGCCGTTGATGCCCTGGCCGGCGAACGTCTCCCGGACGTGTCCCCACCGGTCCAGCACGATCAGGCAACCCGATCCTGAGACGCTGCCGTTCTTGGTGGGCAGCGAGCCGACGATCACCCAGCCGCTGCGCAGCACGGAGAGGGCGGTGGTCAGGCCCACGCCCCCCGGGCAGCCGAACAGGTGGGGGTTGATCTGGGCGAACAGCGAAACGTGACCGGACGGGGTGACCTCCACGATCGTGGTGCCGGTGCCCTGCACGTTGGCCTTGTTGTTGAAGTTGCTGACCAGGACGTTGCCTTGCCACAGGTGCCCGGTGCTGCGCGGGATGACCGCCACGCCGTACGGGTTGACGTCGCCGTTGCCCGGCACCGTCGACGCGAGCGTCGTGATGTGGTGCAACGGGCCGACGAACGCCGGGAAGCTCCCGGCGTTGGCGGCCCCGGCCACCAGGCCCGTTCCGGCCAGCAAGCCGGCCGTGGCCGTGACGATCGCGGCCAGCGCGGCCGCGTAGCGTCTTGTTGCTTTCATTTCTATGGCGCTCCCTTCCGGTGGAGAATGTCTCCACTATGGGCACGTTGGCGGGAGCGGCTTGGTTCGGCGCATGACTGATTTCCGGCCGGCAATCACGGCACT
>JBKQQQ010000058.1:0-12710 GCA_052144275.1 Streptosporangiaceae bacterium | reverse complement strand
ACATCCCAGGCCAGCCGGAGCGCGACCGGGATGAGATCCTGATGCCGCTGCGACTCGGACTCGATCGTGCCGGTAAGCGTCACCACGCCGTACCGCGCCGTCACCGTGACGTCCGCGGGGTTGGCGAACGGGAGCTCCTCCAGGACCTGCCGGACATCGTGGACGATGTCGTCGTCCGGGCGCAGGAAGACGCTGAGCAGGTCACGGCGGGTCACGATGCCGACCAGCTTGCCGTCCGAGTCGACGACCGGCAGCCTCCTGACGTGGTGCGTGTTCATCAGCCGCGCCGCGCTCGGAATCGTCGCGTCGGGATGGATGGTGATGGCCGGCGCGGTCATCAGCGTGCCGGCGACCAGGCTGGTCCGCCGTGGCTGGCGAAGCCGCCAGCGCCGGGGAGACTGCGCCTGGAGCCTGGCTTGCCGGAGCGTCTTGTCCTCCGCGGCGAGCAGATCGGACTCGGATACCACGCCCACGACATGCCGCCCCATCTTCAGCACCGGCACGCCGCTGATCTTGTGCCGGGCCAGCGCTTGAGCGATTTCCTGGTACGGGGTGATCCGGTCGACGGTCACCACCGAGCTCGTCATCACGTCACTGACCCTTCGGGCCCACCGGCTATGCCGCGGTCCGCCCGTGTGGTGAACCGGGTGAGGGCTGGCCTTTGACTGGGCGCCCGAGCGCGTCTGGACCTCCTTCAGATGTTCCTCCACCGTATCGAGCGCGCGGGCCACGTCAGAGCGGGCGGCCCTGCCGTGCAGGGACTCGTAGTACGCAGCACCCAGGTGGCGAAGCATGGCATCGAGGTATTCGTCGGTGCGGGACATCATGCACACTCCCTCACTTTTCTCCTAGTAAGAGTGTTCCGCCGCGCCCGCCTCAGCGTCACGGCCAGATGTCACCGGTACACCGGGACCTCGGTCACTAAGACCTCAGCGCCTGTTCCCCGGCCTGCTGGCCAGGCGCAGCCGGGCCGCGTCGGCCAGCTCCTGCTCTTCGATGGCGAGCGTCACCTCCGCCAGGGCCTGCTCGAGCCGGGGAATCCACCGTTCCTTGATCGCGCGGAGCCGGTACCTGGTGACGACCGTCTCGGCCTCGAGGACCCGGAGCGCCTCGGCCGCCACGGCATGCCGGACGGCTGCGGCGAGCGCGGCGCGGTGCGCCTCACGCGCCGCGGCGAGGGCCGGGCCGTCCCTGCCGACGGGCGGCGGGGTGGCGCAGGTCGCGTCGGCCGGGTACCGCAGTCCCATGGTGTCGGCATGGGAGATCGTCACCTCCGCGAACGTGCCGGCGGCGGCCAGCCTGATCGCCCGCTCGCCGCCGAGCAGCGCCGCCCGCAGCAGCCAGCCGTCGGCGTCGGCCTGGCGGCGCTGCCACTCCGCGGCGGCGCTCGCCGCCGAGCCGCGCCGCCGGTCGAGTTCGCGCTGGAGGACCTGGAGCTTGCGGTCGAGCAGGTCGGCGCCGCGCCGGGCGACCGCCAGGCGCCTGGTCAGCCAGAGCCGGCCGGCGCGGCCCGGCGGCACGGCGAGCCGTCGCGGGCTCACGGCGCCACGGTCCCCGTCGGCCCGGTCCACAGCGCCGCGGCCGCGGGCCCGCCGGCCGCAGGGTCGGCGGTGCCCGGGTAGTAGGCGTCCAGCGCCGCGGCGGGCAGCATCGTCAGCTCGCGGCGCTGCAGCGCGGCCAGCGCCCGCCAGGCGCGGCTCAGGGTTTCCTCCAGGCTGCGGTTCTCGTCGCGGCCCTGGTGCATGAGGCCGCGTTCGAAGGCCGTCTCGAAGTCCTGGTACCGCCGGTCCGACGCGCTGAGGGCGGCCGGCCCGACCAGCTCCGCCAGCTCCCGGGCGCGCCGGGCGGCGGCGAGCGCGGCCAGGGACTGCGCGGCCACGTCAAGGTGGTCATCCCTGGTCCGGCCCGGGCCCGCACCGTGGCGCATCAGCCTGGACAGCGACGCCAGGGCGTCGACCGGCGGGTAGATGCCGCGTGCGTGCAGATCCGCGGACAGCACGACCTGGCCCTCGGTGATGTACCCGGTGAGGTCCGGGACCGGGTGGGTGATGTCCCCGGCTGGCATGGTCAGGACCGGGACCAGCGTCACCGAGCCCGGCACGCCGCGGATCCGCCCGCACCGTTCGTACAGGGACGCCAGGTCGCTGTAGAGGTAGCCCGGGTATGCCCGGCGGGCCGGGATCTCGCCGCGCGCGGCGGATACCTCGCGGAGAGCCTCGCAGTAGTTCGTCATGTCCGCCATGACCACGAGCACGTGTCGGCCGCGCGTGAAGGCCAGGTGCTCGGCCACGGTGAGCGCGATCCGCGGCGTCAGGATCCGCTCAATCACCGGCGCGTCGGCGAGGTTGAGCAGCAGCGCGAGGTCCCCCGCCGTCGATCGCTCCTCCAGGATGGCGCGGACCGCGGCGGCATCGGCGTGGGTGAGCCCCATGGCCGCGAACACCACGCTGAACGGCTCCCCGCCCGCCGACGCCTGCGCGGCCAGCTGTGCCGCCAGCTCAAGATGGGGCAGGCCCGCCACCGAGAACAGTGGCAGCTTCTGGCCGCGCACCAGGGTCGTCAGGGCGTCGATGACCGAGATCCCGGTCAGCACCGGCTCGGCCGGCGGCTCGCGGAGCACCGGGTTCAGCGGCGTCCCGGTCACCGGCATGGTGACCTCGCCCATGACCGGCGGCCCGCCGTCCACCGGCTCGCCTCGCCCGCTGCACACCCGGCCGAGCCACCCCACGCCGACCGGGATCCGCAGCGGGCTGCCGCTGAACGCGACCCGGGCGGTAGCCGGCGCCAGGCCCTCAGTGCCCTCGAACACCTGTACAACGGCGAGATCCCGGTCGGCCTCCAGCACCAGCCCGTGCCGCAGCCCGCCCGCTGCCATCCGAATCGTGGCGAACTCATCCCAGCCCACGTCGGTCACGCCTCGCACGACAAGCAGCGGCCCGCGCAGCTCCGCGACGTCGGTGTACTCGCGCCGTGCCCAGATGGTCACCCGACTCCGCCTTCCTCGCGTGTCCGCTCCTCCTGGCGGCCCAGGTCATCGAGCCGGGCGAGCATGGCGCGCTCACACTCGGCGACCGCGTCCGCCGTGGCGGCGTCCTCCCGGGCGCGCAGGACCGGGGAGAAGTCCTCCTCCTCGATCACGGCGGCGGGAACGCCCCGGTTGGCTAGGGCCTGGCAGCGGTCCGCCACCGCCAGCACCGCGCTCGCCAGCGCGACCGCCCGGGCGGTGTCGCAGTATACGTCTACCGGGCTCAGCGCGTTCTGCTGCAGGACGCCTTCCCGGATCAGCCGTCCGGCCAGGATGGTGACCCGCTCGGCGGGCGGCAGGGCGGTGACGCCCAGCAGTTCGGCTAGCGAGCTGAGCCGGTCGGAGTCCGCGAGCACGGCGGCCAGCCGGCCCCTGCGGTCCGCCCAGGCGGGATCGCCGCTGCCGGCATGCCAGGCGGCGACGGCGTCGACGTCGCGAGAGAACGATCCGGACCAGGAGACCGCCGGGTAGTGTCGGGCGTAGGCGAGGTCGCGGTCCAGGGACCACAGGCACCGGACGAACCTCTGCGTGTACGTGGTGACCGGCTCGGTCAGGTCGCCGCCCGCCGGGGAGACCGCGCCGATGATGGTGACCGAGCCCTCCCGGCCCTCGCTGGTGATCACCCGGCCGGCGCGCTCGTAGAACGCGGCCAGGGCCGAGGAAAGGCTGGCCGGGTAGCCCTCCTCGGCGGGAAGCTCGCCGCTGCGCGAGGCGAACTCGCGCAGCGCCTCTGCCCACCGCGAGGTCGAGTCGGCGACCACGACGGTGTCCAGCCCCATGTCGCGGAAGTACTCGGCGACCGTGGCCCCGCTGTAGATGCTGGCCTCGCGCGCCATCATCGGCATGTTGGAGGTGTTGGCGATGACCACGGTCCGCTCGGCCAGGCGCCCGCCGGACCGCGGATCGGCCAGCTCGGCCAGCTCGGCGAGCAGGTCGGCCAGCTCGTTGCCACGCTCCCCGCAGCCGACGTAGACGATCACGTCCGCGTCGCACCACTTCGCGATCTGCTGCAGTAGCACGGTCTTGCCGGTCCCGAACCCGCCGGGCACCGCGGCGGCGCCGCCCCTGGTGACCGGGAACAGCACGTCGACCACGCGCTGCCCGGTGAGCAGCGGCGCGGCTCCCTCCAGCCGCCGCTGGTACGGCCTCGGCCGCCGGACCGGCCAGTCGGAGACCAGCCGCACGGCTACGCCGGACACGACCGCGATCACCGAGTCGCCGTCGACCAGCCCGGCCGGCCGCGCCTCCTCGACGGTCCCGCTCAGCCCGGGCGGCGAGAGGACCCGGTACCCGATCCCGCCGGCCACGGCCACCGATCCCAGGCAGGTGCCGTCACCGACGGCCGCGCCCACCGCCACCTCGGGGGTGAACCCGAACTCCCGGCCCGTCATGGACTCTCGCGACCGCCCAGGCTCCAGCCAGGTGGGAGCCCCGGTCAGCGGCCGCAGCAGGCCATCGAAGATGCCGCCGAGCAGGTGCGGGCCGAGCCGGGCCGACAGCGGCACGCCCAGGGACCGGGCCGGTTCGCCGGGCGCCAGGCCCCCGGTGTACTCGTAGGCCTGGACCGTCGTGACGTCGCCGCGGATGGCGACCACCTCGCCCGCCAGCCCGCGCTCACCGAGCTCGACGACGTCGGACATCGCCGCCCCCGCCAGCCCCTCCACCTCAACGAGCGGCCCGTTCACCCGGGCCACCCGCGCCGCCGCAGTCATGGCGCCCACAGCTCCCGCACCTCCCCGTCCAGCGCCTCGATGGCCAGGTCGGCGAGCCGGGGCAGCGAGCAGTCAACGAGCACATCGGGAGAGCGGGCCACGACGCCGCCGTCGGGAGACGCGGTAACCGTCCCGCCGGGGCCCGCCTCCAGCTGGGCCATCCGCGCGAGCGCGTCGAGCAGCTGGTCGTATCCGGGCTTGCCGCGCAGCCCGTCCACGGCCACGCGGACCTGGGCGCGCAGCTCATCGTAGGCCTCGCGCTGGGCGCCGAGCAGCGCCGACCGGGCGTCGCTCCGGGCCCGCCGTCGCACTGCGGCGGCCTGCGGCGCAGCCTGCGCATGCCCCGCCGCCCGCGCCAACGACACGGTCCGCTCCGCGTCCTGGCGCGCCTGCGCGGCGATCCTGTCCGCCTCGCGCCGCGCGTCCGCGAGAATCCGGGCCGCCTGGTCCGCGGCGTCGCGCAGCATGCGGGTTCGGGTCGGCGCGAGCTCGGCGGCCGCGTCAGCGGCGGTCATGGCGGCATCACCACCGGCAGGACGCCGTCGCGCCGCTGCGGCGCCTCACCGAGCCAGGCCGCGGCCCGGGCGGTCAGCACCACAACGGCGATGTCGGGCGGCAGCGAGCGCCACGCCGCGCGTGCCTGGTCGGCGTCCTCGGCCGGGTACACGACCGCACCGGCCAGGGCGTAGCCCTGGACCCGTACCGCCTCGCCGATGACAGCTGCCCTGGACATGGCCGCTCACGCTTTCCCGATCAGGATGATCCCGACGACCAGGCCATAGATGGCGATCCCCTCGGCGAGGCCGACGATGACCATGGCCCGCCCGAACAGCTCCGGCCGCTCGCTCATGATCGCGAGCGCGGCGGCGCCGGTGTAGGCGACGGCGATGCCGGCGCCGATGCTGGAGCCGGCGACCGCGATCCCCGCGCCGATCAGGGCCCCCGTGCTCCCGCCCGTCCCGGCGGCACCGGCCGCCGCCCCCGTGGCCGCCGCGCTCGCCGGCCCGGCCGCGGCCGCGACGAGGAGCAGCACCACGGCGCCCCCCAGCAGCAGCACGCCGATCACGGTCAGGACGACCGCGCCGCGGCGCAAGCGCTGCGCGGCCCACGGTGCCAGCGCTGCAGCGCCGACGATCAGCGGCAACCCGATTAGCCAGGCAGACATCACGCACCCCCTGCCACCGCGCTGAGCGCGGGAACGCTTTCCCTTTCCCAGGCCGTGGGCACGTGCCACGGCCTGAACGGCCGGCCCTGTGCCACGAAGACGCGCGAGAACAACTCGTAGTACTCCAGGCGCAATGCCTGGATGGCGGCGACCAGCGCCTCCAGGGTGAACGCCAGCGCAGTCCCCGCGGCGAACAGGATCGCCCCGGCCACGGCCAGCACCCCGCCGCGGCCCCACAGTGCCCGTGTGCCTTCCCACACAAGCAGGCCGAGCGCGGCGTGGGTGAGGCCGAACGCGGCCAGCCGGGTGAATGACACGACATTGGAGCCCAGCCGGACGACGAAGTCGAAGGCCTCGACGGACGCCTGCATCGTCCCGGCAGCGCCGCCGCCCGCCTCGGCGAGGAAACCGATGAGGGCGAGTGCCAGCCCGGCTACGGCGACGAACGCGCCTGCGCCTACCAGCAGAGCCTGGCGGAGGTACCAGCCGGCGGCGGCGGCGCCCGCGCCGAGGAAGAGGGAGGTACCCGCGATTCCCGACGGTGCGTACAGTGCGGCCGGCCAGCCGCCTTCCCGCCACCGGTTGATGGTGCCGAGACCGTACGCCAGGGCGAGCAGGATCACGCCGATACCCGCCGCCACCAGCAGCAGCGTGGTCGGATGACTGAGCGGATCGAGCCAGACCGTCGGCACGAGCCCGGTTGGCCCGAAGCACTCCCCGTAGAGCAGGCCGAAGCCGGTGGCCGCCACACCGGCCCCGCCAACGAACGGCCAGGCTCGCCGGTACCGGCGCGTCCATCGCGGCCAGCCGGCGCGCAGGGCCAGCGCGACGGCGACGAGGAGCACTCCTTGCCCCGCGTCCCCGAACATCATGCCGAACATCAGCACGTAGGCCACCCAGGCAGGCCAGGTTGGGTCTATATCGGCGTACGGCACCGTCCCGTAGGTCTGGACCAGCGGAGTCAGCGAGCGCCGCAGCCCGGCGTCTCGCAGCAGCGTCGGCGCTTCGATCCCAGGGGGACGCCGCCGCGGCACCATGGCACCGCCAACCTCGGCGACGCTAGCGGCGACACCAGGCAGCCGGTTAGCCGGGATCCAGCCGGCCAGTGCAGCAACACCGGACCGCCTAGCCGCCGCCGCCGCATACGCCTCCAGCTGCGCCTCGCCGGCCAGCAGGTCATATCGGCCCGCCTGCTCAAGCCGGTCGAGGTCAGGCCGGTCGGCGGACAGGGCCGGCGCCGACGAGGCTTGCCCCGCATGCTGCAGCCGTGCCGCCGCCTCGCCGGGCGGGGTCTGCTCGCGGTCAGTGAGATCGATTTCCACCGCTGCGGCGTCAGCGACTCGCGCCAGCACGTCGCGCAGCGCGCCCTCCGGCGCGACCAGGGTGATACGCGTCATCCGGACCGGCGCGACCGCGTCAAGCCACCGCATCGTAAGCCTCCAGCGGTCCGCCGCCGCGAGCGGCGATCTCCAGCGCGGCGCGGACCCGCCAGGCGTCGGCCGCCATCACGGCCACGGCGCCGAGGACGGGCCCGCTGTCCAGGCCGGAGGTCCGCAGCAGCCGGAACCCGTCCCGCTCGACCCTCGCCCACCAGGCTGCCTCGGCCCGCCACAGGTCGCCCGGCGAGCTGATCCCCGCAAGGACCCACCGCGCCCGGGCCGGGAGCCTACGGCCCAGCTCATCAACCGTGACCGCCCCGGCCGCGGCGGCACCGAGCATGCCGGGCGCCCCGCCGGTGCCGGTGTCACAGGCCTCGTGCCCCGGCGCAAACCGCTGCACGGCCAGCAGCAATGCCTCGGCGCCCGCAGCCCAGCTCCGCGCCGGGTCTCCAATCGCCGCGACCCGTGCCGCCCATCGCGAGCGCATCCCCAGCAGCACCGCCTCCGCGGTCTCCCCGCCGGGGTCGCCCCAGGCCGAGGCGGCTAGCACGGCGCGCAGCCCGGCGGGGCTGGCCGCCTGGCGCAGCCGCGGCCATGCTGTGGCCAGCGCGCCGAGCGCGAACTCGGCCTCGACCGGTCGGCCCGCCTTCGCCTCCAGCAGTTCCTCGACGTTCGCCAGCTCGAACCAGCCTGCTAGCGCGCGCAACAGCCGGACGCCGTCACCCGGCAGCCAGCCGGCCAGCACTCGCAGGTCCCACAGGATCGCGCTGGCGATTCCGTGCTGCGCCGCGGACAGCGTCAGCCCAGGCAGCCTCTCCCGGCCATACGGCGTGGCCGCCAACGCCTGCAGCGCCTCTCGCAGCGAGCCGCAGGCCGCCAGGTCCCTGGCCGCGGCAGCCCCGATACAGCGCCGGACCATGGCCTTGGCCCGGACGCTGCCAGCGACCCACCCGCCGCTCATGGCGGCCACCCGAGCAGTCCCGGCAGATCTGGTCGGCCGCCCGCGGACGCGCTTGGCTCGGCCCCTAGCCCCCGGACAAGGCCGACGGCTCTGCTCGCCAGCGCTGGGATGCGCTGCCTGGCGCGTTCGCGTACTCGCAAGGCTTGCTTTTCGGCATGAGCAACAGTGCCGACGGCTTCGGTCCGCGCCGCGGCCAGCACCTCCCGAGCGGCCCGCTCGCGCGCGGCGCGGGCACGCCGGTCCGCGTCGTCGGCCACCGCCGCAGCCTCGCCGCGGGCCGCCGCCACCATCCGCTCGGCGTCCCGGCGGGCCTTCGCGACGATGTCCGCGCACTCGGCGTGCACGCCGTCGAGGAGCGCGAGCACCGTGGTCAGCTCCGCTTCGAGTTCACGGGAACGATCCGCGGGTACCCCAGTACCCCCCGCCCCAGGCGCGCCAGCCGGGCGGAAGCGATCGAGGTAGTCGCGCAGCGCGGGCACCTTGGCTCCTTTCCCGGCCGTCATCATGACCCACAACGCGTGTCAGGCAGCAGTGGCAGGGCGCCCGGGGGAACGAACCACGCCATCCGGGTCTGGGTGGACGCTGGCCGGGTGATCCGCTGCGGCTGAAACTGGCCTCTACGCGATGGCGATAATCAGCCTAGTTTTTCTCAGCATCAGCCCGTGGCTTGACCCGACCAGAGGCGAAAGTCCCCGCGGCGTGCGCCGGATGACACTATCGGCGCGACCACAGCTGACCTCAACCACCGCCGCGGGCCTGGTGGCCGCGACGAGTACCCCGGCCAGCGTGGCTCGGCTATCCGCGTCAGGGAAGGTGACTCTACCGAAGCGTGCAGTACCCCTGTCAGCCCGCACGCTGCCCGCGACCCACCCCGCGCTCATAGGTCTGATCGGCGTCGCGGCGGGCCTGCGCGATGATGCGTTCGCGCTCGGCGTCCGTGCTCTCCAGCAGCGCTAGCACCGAACCGACCTCTGCCTCCAGTTCGCGGGTACGATCGGCCGACACTCCGGCACGCGCTGGTGCTCCTGGCGGGCCCGCGGGCCGGAGGTGGGCCAGGAAGTCGCGCAGCGCTGGCATACCGGTACCTAAGCACTCCGGGCGGCCCGCAGGACAGGGCCGCAAGTCGCTGCCCGCGGCGCGCGCTGGCGGGGCACCACGCGCCGGCGCCGCTGTGCGGGCGGGTCCGCGGGTAGATCATCGGGGGCGATGACCACGACGGGGCAATGCGCGAGGCGCAGGCAGGCGAGGGCCACCGGCCCGATGGCGCGGGTCGGCTGTCCTGTCCCGCGGGCGAACCGGGTAGTCCCGAGGACGAGCATCTCGGCGTCTGCGGCCTGGTCGAGCAGGGCCCGGACGGGCGGCTCGTGGACAAGCTCGGCGGTAAGCCATCCTGGCGGAAGGTGCGGGCGGGCGAGTTCTGCCGCAGCGGCGAGCACGGCTGCCGCAGCGGCGTAGCGCTCGTCCTCGTGCGTCACCCAGGACCACGAGGCATACGGTGCCCGCAGCCTGGCGTCGCTGTCGCATGCGCAGACGAGGTGGACGGCGGCGTGACGTAGCCGTGCCTCCCGTACCGCCCAGCGTACGGCGGCGGCCGAGGCGGCCGACCCGTCTACGCCGACCACGATCCGGCCGCGGGCCTTGATGTGTGTCATGGCCTGCTTCCCTCCTGTACACGGAGTGGTTCGGCTCTTCAGACGCCACTATCTTCTGCCGCGGCACGCGAAGCTGATTAGAGGCGTTGGTCCCGGTGCCAGCGGGCCCAGCCGGCCCACGGCCCGGACGTTGTGACCATTGGCCCTGGTGTCGTGGTTCGCCGCGGGATGACGTAGTGCTAAAGACGGTCCGCCAGGCAGGAGGTGGCGTGATGCTCTTCATTGATCGCGCGGACGCGGGACGGCACCTGGCCCAGCGGCTGCGGCACCTGCGCGGCACCGATGTCGTCGTGCTCGGCCTGCCGCGCGGTGGCGTGCCGGTCGCGTTCGAGGTGGCCGAGGAACTGCGCGCTCCGCTGGACGTGATCGTGGTCCGCAAACTCGGCGTTCCGTTCCAGCCGGAATACGGCTTCGGGGCGATCGGCGAGGGCGGGGCGCGGATCATCGATGACCGGGTGGTGCGGCTCACCAGGGTGACCGGGCCGGAGGTCGCCGCCGTGGAAGCACGGGAGCGCGCCCAGCTGGACCGCCGGGTGCGCCGGCTGCGCGGCGACCGCACGCCGATACCGCTGGCCGGCCGCACGGTGATCGTGGTCGATGACGGGATCGCCACCGGGTCGACGGCGTGGGCGGCCTGCATGGTGGCCAGGGCGCGTGGCGCGAGCCGGGTGATCCTCGCGGTACCGGTGGGCTCAGTTGAGGCGGCCGCCTCGCTGCGGCGTGCCGCCGATGAGGTGATATGCCTGCATACGCCGGCCCGGTTCTTCGCGATTGGTGAATGGTACGACGACTTCTCCCAGGTTTCCGACGAGGAAGTCACCGCGCTGCTCGGCAAGGCGGCAGGGGTGTCCACCGGATCTGACTGCGCTGAGCCGGGTCCGGCGGAGATCGTGGTGGACGCAGGCGGTGTGCGGCTGCCCGGGTCGCTGGTCATCCCGGACCGGGCCCTGGGGCTGGTCATCTTCGCCCACGGCAGCGGCAGCAGCAGGCGCAGTCCCCGCAATCAGTTCGTGGCCGCCGCGCTGAACCGCGTCGGTCTCGGCACGCTTCTGGTCGACCTGCTCACCGCCGATGAGGAGCTCAGCCGGGCGTACGTGTTCAACATCGCCATGCTCGCGGGCCGGCTGGCGGGAATTACCCGCTGGCTGGACGGCCTGCCCGCCGCCGCCACCCTCCCGTTCGGCTACTTCGGGGCGAGCACCGGTGCGGCCGCGGCCCTGTGGGCGGCGGCCGCCAGTCCCCGGCCGCCGGTCGCGGCCGTCGTGTCTCGCGGCGGCCGCCCGGACCTGGTGGGCCGACGGCTAGCGCTGGTGCAGGTGCCCACCCTGCTCATCGTGGGTGGCGCGGACGAGGTCGTCCTCGGCCTCAACCGCCAGGCACAGGAGAAGCTGGGGTGTGAGAACCATCTTGCGGTCATCCCTGACGCGACCCACCTGTTCGAGGAGCCAGGAGCGCTCGAGCAGGTGGCGGACCTAGCGGGCGACTGGTTCACCAGGCATTTCATACCGGCGAGTCCCCAGTAGAGCTGCAGGTGACGTGCTGGCGGCGGGGAAGAAGTCACCGGTTGACGGGTCCTGGCGGTAGGGAACCGGCGGGGCGCCGACCGCCACGTCGGCGACAGCGGCGAGCAGCCGCCGCACGTCGTCGCCGGTTATGTTGATGCCGGCGCTGACCCGGACGGCTCCGGGGACCGCCCGGCGATCCCCTCGCCGCGCCTGGCCGCGCTGCCGGCCAGCGTCCTCACTGGTCAGGCCGAGGAGCCGGATCAGGTAAGGATCCGCGCCGAACCGGCTGTGCCCTACTCCGATCGCATACTCGGCGGCCAGCCGCGCCGCCACCAGGGCATGCGGGACGCCTGCCACGGTGAAGGTGGCGACCGGCAGCGTCGGGGCGTCAGCGGCCGGGCCGAGCAGGCGCACGCCCGGGATCGCGGCCAGGCCGCGCCGCATCGAGGCCGCGAGGCGGTGCTCGTGCGCGGTTATCGCCGGCCAGCCGACCTCGCTGAGCGTGTCCATGGCCGCGTGCAGGGCGACAGCGCCGATCACGTTGGGTGAGCCATCGGCTTCCCGCCCGCTCTCGGCGAGGACCCGCCGCGGGCCGATCAGCACTCCGGCACCGAACGGCGCGTACATCTTGTGGCCGCTCCAGACCAGGAAGTCGGCGTCAGCGGGCAGTGGATGGTGTGGTGCGAGCTGTGCCACGTCGGCGAGCACGGGCACCCCGCGGCGGTGCGCGGCATCGATGATGTCCCGCAGCGGGGGCATCCATCCCGTGATGCCAGACGCCCCGGTGATCGCCAGCAGCGCCGGGCGAGGCCGCTGCCCCAGCGCGGCGACGACATCTTCGGTATCGAAGGTCCCGTCCTTGCCGCATTCGACGTAACGGCAGTGAGCGGCCAGGGACCAGGGCAGCACGTTGGCCTGATGCTCCGCCACCGTCGTGATCACCACGTCGTCCCGGCTGAGCCGGAGCCGGTCAGCCAGGTGACGGATCGCCTCGGTGGCGTTAGGGCAGAACAGGGCGACGTCATCGGAGGCGGTACCACGATCGGCGAAGGCGAGCGCGGCCAGCCGGGCACATTCATAGCTGATAGCGGATGCCTGGGACTTGTAGCCCGCGGCTCCCTGCACGCTGGCGTACCAGGGAACGAAGGCCTGCACCGCGTCAAGCACGCTCGGCAACGCCCCAGTGGCGGCCGCCGCGTCAAAGGATAGGTACCGGCGCTGACCAGCATCGGCGCAGGGAACCTCCAGCTCATCACCGGCCAGCGCGACCGGCACAATGGCGGTCATGGCGCCGACCATGTCAGCCGGAAC
>JBKQQQ010000057.1:0-20233 GCA_052144275.1 Streptosporangiaceae bacterium | reverse complement strand
CCCGGAGCGCGCCCGAACTGGCCAGCCTGCCCGCCGGGGAATCCGCCCCGGCCGCCGACCCCGCCTCCGGGCCCGCCGCCGAATCCGGCCCCCTGCGGCCCGGCGCTCGGGATCGCGCCGGTGTGCGCGGCGTTGACCGTGTCCAGCGCGTACGCCGTCGGCCCGGCGAGCCCGGCGACCAGCGCGAGCCCTAGCGGCACCGCCGCGAGCGCCAGCCGTCCGCGGCGCGACCGCGCCAGGCCCGCCAGCCGGGGACCCGCCAGGACCAGGACCGCGGCGGCCACGCCCGCGACCACCACCACCCAGCGCAGCCACGGCAGCCAGGTCGGCGTCCGGTTGAGCAGGATGTAAGCCCAGCCGGCGCTGACGGCAATACCCAGGGCGGTCGTGATCCGCCCGGCCAGCCCCAGTCGCGCCTGCCACAGGGCCATCGCGCCGATGCCGACCAGGGCGGCGATACCGGGCGCGAGGGCGACCATGTAGTAGGGGTGGATGATGCCGTTCATGTAGCTGAACACCACGCCCGTCACCAGCACCCAGCCGCCCCACAACAGGGCCGCGGCCCGGGTCCGGTCGGTCCGTACGGCCCGGCGCGACACCCACAGCATGGCGGCCAGCGAGATCAGCGCCGCAGGCAGCAGCCAGCTGATCTGGCCGCCGAACTCGGAATGGAACAACCGCAAGATCCCGGTAGCACCGCCGAACGACGTGCCCCCACCGCCGCCACCGCCCCCTCCGATGGAACCGGTTTCGTCGCCGGTAAGCCGGCCCAGGCCGTTGTACCCGATGGCCAGCTGCAGGATGTTGTTGTTGGTAGAGCCGCCGAAGTAAGGCCGGTCGGCGGCCGGCGTGAACTCCGCGGCCAGGATCCACCAGCCCGCGCCCACGATGATGCCGACGCCCATCAGCACCGTCTGCCAGATCCGCCTGCCGAGCCTGGGCGGCCCGGCCCACAGGTAGGCGACCGCGAAGCCCGGCACCACCAGGAACGCCTGCAGCATCTTGGCCAGGAACGCGAACCCCAGCAGCAGCCCGGTGAACATCAGCCACTTGGTCCGCCCGTTCTCGATCGCCCGGACCAGCGTGTACGCGGCCGCGGTCATCAGCAGCACGAGCAGCGCATCGGGGTTGTTGAACCGGAACATCAGCGCGGCCACCGGGGTGAGCGCGAGCACCAGCCCGGCGATGAGCCCCGCCGGAGGCCCGAACCAGCGCTTGACCGCGGCGTAAAGCAGCAGGACCGAACCCACGCCCTCCAGCGCCTGCGGCGCCAGCATCGACCACTGGCTGAAGCCGAAAATCCGCCCGGATATCTCCATAACCCACAGCGAGGCGGGCGTCTTGTCCACGGTGATGAAGTTGGACTGGTCGAACGAGCCGAAGAAGAATGCCTTCCAGCTCTTGGTGCCGGCCTGGACCGCGGCCGCGTAGAAGTCATTCGCCCAGCCATTCCCGGTGAGGTCCCACAAGTAGAGGATGGCGGTCAGCGTGAGCAGCCCGAACAACGCTGGGCGAGCCCACCCGGGATCTGTTTCCGGCCCGTGCAGCAGGCGCCGGACCCGGTTCCCCCGCGGGCGGCCGCCCGCCGCGTGCCGCGGAATAGGAATAGAGGTGGTCGCGCTCAATTGGTTCGCTCTCCCTGCGTAGCCATTTCATTTGCGTGGATGGTGCTGATTACCTGGCCCTGGTGATGCCAGGCGTCAGGCGCACGCTTGGGCCTGCCGAACACCCAGTGCCGGTACAGCAGGAACCTGATGACGGTGGCCACCAGATTGGCGGCGATCAGCACCGAGACCTCTGCTAGCCGGCCAGGATGGGCCGGCCCCAGGGCGGCCAGCGCGCCCGAGGTCAGGGCCAGCCCGATGCCGAACGCGATCAGGCCCTTGACCTGATGCCTGGCCGCGTTCGACCGCCCGCTGATGCCGAACGTCAGCCGCCGGTTCGCGGCGGTGTTGGCCACCGCGGTGACCAGCAGGCTGACCACGTTCGCCACCTGGGCCGACATGATCGTGCGGAGCAGCAGGAACAGCACCACGTAGGCGATCGTGCTGGCCACCCCGATGACCGTGAACCGGGCGATCTGCAACGGAAGGTCCCTGCCGCCGGCCCGGACCGGGCCGCGCAGCTGAGGGACCTGAATGGACCCGCGCGCGAAACCGACGCCGAGCCGGGCCATTCCGCGTAGGTCGGCCAGGGCCGTGGCGATGATGTCGACGCGCGAGTCGAGGTCGTCGACCCAGTCGACGGGAATCTCATGGATGCGCAGCCCGGCACGTTCGGCCAGCACGAGCAGCTCGGTGTCGAAGAACCAGCCCGTGTCCTGGGTGAGCGGCAGCAGCGCCCGCGCCTGATCGCGCCTGATGGCCTTGAAGCCGCATTGCGCGTCCGAGAAGCGAGCCCCCATGAGGGTTCGCAGCAGCAGGTTGTAGCTTCGCGAGATGAGCTCCCGCTTAGGCCCGCGGATGACCCGCGATCCCCGGGCGAGCCGGGTGCCGATGGCCAGGTCGCTGTGCCCGGACAAGAGCGGGGCTACCAGCGGCAGCAAGGCGTTCAAGTCAGTCGACAGATCGACATCCATATAGGCGAGGACCTTGGCCTCGCTCTCCGACCAGATGCCCCGCTGGGCCCGGCCGCGTCCCGGCAGGTCCATGTGGATGGCCCGCACCTCGGGCAGCTCGCGAGCCAGACGGGAGGCGATCGCCCAGGTGGCATCGGTACTTCCGTTATCTGCGATCGTGACCCGGGCGCTAAACGGAAAGCATTCACGCAGATAGCTGACCAGACGCCGAACGCTCGGTGCGAGATCGCGTTCCTCATTGCGAACAGGCACCACTATGTCCACCTGCAGAACTCTCATGGCACCCAGGATCGGCGGCCACGCTTCGCCAAGCCTGAAGCAAGGTTATGAGCGCGCTATGAGCACAGCGCGAAGCGGACCCGCCCGGGCCGCTCGGCCCGATGGTCGTTGTCAGCGGAACCGGCAGGTCACCGCTCCGAGGTCGCCGAAGTCTGCGTGGATCACGTCGCCCTCGCTGACGAAGACCGGCCGGGTGAACGAGCCGGACAAGATCACCTGCCCGGCCGGCAGGAACTCGCCGTGCGGTGCGAGCTTGTTCGCCAGCCAGGCCACGCCGTTGGCGGGATGACCGAGGACCCCGGCCGCCACGCCGGTCTCCTCGATCGTCTCGTTCACGTAGAGCACGGCCGCGACCCAGCGCAGGTCGCAGGCGTCCGGGCGGATGGCGCGCCCGCCGGTCACGATGCCGGCGTCGGCGGCGTTGTCGGCGATCGTGTCGACGATGGTGCGCAGGTGGCCGGTTTCCGGGTCGCTCATCTGCACCCGCGCGTCGAGGATCTCCAGCGCCGGGGTGACCCACCGGGTTGCGTCGAGGACGTCGAGCGCGGTCACTCCCGGGCCCTTCAGCGGCTGGTCCAGGACGAACGCCAGCTCGACCTCGACGCGCGGGCGGATGAGCCGGCCGAACGGCACGACTCCGCCGTCGGCGAAGACCATGTCGTCGAAGATGACGCCGTAGTCGGGTTCAGTGATGGACACTGCCTGCTGCATGGCCCGCGAGGTGAGGCCGATCTTTCGCGCCCTGACGGTCCGGCCCTCCGCGATCTTGGCCGCGACCAGCGCCCGCTGCACGCGGTAGGCGTCCTCGACCGTCATGTCCGGATACTGCAGGGACAGCTGGCGGATCGGCTGGCGCGAGCGTTCGGCGGCGAGCAGCCGCCGGGCCGCGTCGGTGACCGTGTCGTCGTCGAGCACGCTCAGTACCTCCGAGTTCGCTCCCGGACAGAAGGTTACGCGCGCCCGCGTTCCGGCCACGCTGTTAACCGCCTCGCACCTGCTCGCGTGAGCACCACCAGGTGGACCGGCCGCCGACCGTTCCGTGCCGCATCTCGGCGCCGCAGCGCGGGCAGGTGCCGCCGGGGTGCCTGGCCGCGATGACGTCACCGGTATGCACCCCGCCCTTGGCGGTCGCGGAGTCCACGGCGGCCTTCAGCGCGCGGTACAGGCGATCCGCGTCCTTGCGCTGCAGGCTGCCGGTCCGCGTCAGCGGGGACACCTTGGCCTTCCAGAGGATCTCGTCGGCGAGCAGGTTCCCGACGCCCGCGATCTTGGACTGGTCTAGCAGGCGGGCCTTCACCGCGGTCGACCCCTTGGTGATCAGATCGCGGAACTCCGCCGCCGGGGTGACCGTGGCGGCGTCCGGCCCGAGCGCGTCGATGTCAGGGTTCAGCTGGACGCGCCCCAGTCGGCGCTTGTCGAACAGCACGAGGCTGCCGCCGTCGGCGAACGTGAGCGTGAACCGGTCCCATTCGGCCTTGCGCGGCTGCGCGTCGCGGCGCCGCGGTCCGCCGCCCTCGACCGCCTGA
The DNA here is from genome assembly GCA_052144275.1 of Streptosporangiaceae bacterium. Classification (GTDB taxonomy): domain Bacteria; phylum Actinomycetota; class Actinomycetes; order Streptosporangiales; family Streptosporangiaceae; genus Palsa-504. Next base: position 15,850 of record JBKQQQ010000057.1, on the reverse strand, counting down.
CCATCCTTGGACGTGACCACGATCCGGCCGCTCATGCCCAGGTGGATGCCGAGGTCGGGACCTGGCGAGTCGCCCACCCCCGAGGTCTCAAGCCACATGGCCTTGCCACGCCGGTGCGCCGCGGTGAGCGTGCGCCCGGTCAGCGCGTCGCGCACCTCACCGGGGGAGTGCGGTCGGCACACGAACGTGTCGCTGTCGTCGACATCCACGATCAGGCGGTGCAGTGCCTGATCGGCGATCAGGCAGCGAGCGGTCTCGACCTCGGGAAGTTCCGGCATCCCTTCGTCTTACTCTCCCCGCTGATCGGTCCTCGCCAGAGGGCTGTTCGGGTCTAGTATCGCCGAGTGGCTGATCGCGGGGAATAGCCGCCCTCTTTAGCCGGCCTGGGGCGGGTATGTTGATATCCGTAACTGCTGTGTCACGGCGGTTACCTGTCCAGGGGCTGCGATCCTCATGGCGCGCGTGGGTGGGGTTGGATATGAGCGTTGGGGTGATGACGGTGGCCAGCCAGTGGGCCCCGCACCGGGATCAAGCGGCCGTCCTGGCCGGCACCTAGGGGTGGCGGGCCGTGTCTAGCGACCGGGCCGGCATGAACACAAGGCCGCAGCCGGCGACGTTGGAGGCCCCAGGTAACCGGCTCGTGGGTAGTGTCCCGCGGGAGCCCCCGGGCTTCGTGCCGAGGGCGGACCTGCTGGCGGGGCTGGGTCGCCCGGGTTCGGTCGTGCACGCGGTCACCGGCATGCGAGGGTCGGGCACCACGCAGCTCGCGGCCGAGTATGCGCGGGCCAGGCTGGCCGAGGGCTGGCGCCTAGTGGCCTGGGTCCACGCCGGGAACACCGGGACCCTGCTGGCTGGCCTGGCCGCGGTCGCGGACGCTGCCGGGCTGTTGGAGGGCGGTACCAGGCAGGCCCCCGATGATCCTGGCCTGATGGTCCGGCGCCGGCTGGAAACAGACGGGGCCCGCTGCCTGCTCGTGTTCGATGACGTGGAAGATCCCGATGTGCTACGGCCGTTTCTCCCGGCCGGCGGTGCGGCCCAGGTCCTGATCACCGGCCACCGGGAGTTGGATTTGGGACCGAACGTCCCGGTTGACGTGCTCTCCGAACCCGAAGCGCGGATGTTCCTGGCCAGCCGGACCGGCCTCGCCGATGACGCAGCGGCTGCCACGGTGGCGGCCGAACTGGGGTACCTTCCACTAGCGCTAGCTCAGGCGGGCGCGGTGATCGCCACCCAACACCTGGGCTACCAGACGTACCTGGACCGGCTGCGGGCGCAGCCGACCGAGGAGCACCCGGCAGAACCGTACCCGCAGGGCGTGGCGCAGGCCGTGCTGCTTTCGCTGGATATGATCCGGGCGAGTGATCAATCGGGCGTATGCGCTGCGCTGATGGCGATGACGGCAGTGCTCTCGGCAGCTGGGGTCCGCAAGGACCTGCTGCAAGCCGCCGGGCAGGCGGGTGTGCTGGTCAGCAGCGGCCACCGGGTAGCCACGGCCCTCGTGGACCGGGCGCTGGAACACCTGGCCGACTGGTCGTTGCTGAGCTTCAGCCTGGACGGCCGGACCGTCATCGTGCACCGCCTGGTGTCACGGGTCATCCGAGAGGAACTGAGCCGCAGCCACCGGCTGACGATGGTGTGCCGGCGGGCCGCTTCATTGCTTGAGGCGCGCGCGCATGCGCTTGCGGGATCGCCCGATCGCCTGGCCATCAGGGATATTCCCGAGCAGGTGACGGCGCTGGCGAGCGCGGCGCGCCCCGAGGCGGACGAGGAGCTAGCTCGCGTGCTGTTGCGGCTCCGTTTCTTCGCGCTGTATCACCTGATTGAGCTCGGCGACAGCGCGACGCAGGCGGTCGCGGTCGGTGAGCCGCTGACCGCGGACCTTGAGCGGATCCTTGGCCCGGATCATCCTGACACCCTGAACTCGCGAAACAGCCTCGCCGCCGCCTACCAGGCGGCGGGCCGGGTCGCCGACGCGATCCCGCTGTTCGAGCAGACTCTGGTTGGCCGGGAGCGCCTGCTCGGCCCGGAGCATCCCGACACCCTGACCTCACAGAACAACCTCGCGGCCGCCTACGAGGACGCGGGCCGGGGCGCTGAGGCGAGGCTGCTGTACGAGCTGACCCTGGCCGCCCGGGAGCGCCTGCTAGGTGCCGACCATCCCAGCACGCTGAATTCCCGCGGTAACCTTGCGGCCTCCTACCGGGAGGCGGGCCGGGTCGCCGACGCGATCCCGCTGCTCGAGCAGACCCTGGCGGCCCGGCAGCGGGTCCTGGGCCCCGACCATCCCGACACCATGAACTCGCGGAACAACCTCGCCGCCGCTTACCGGGAGGCGGGCCGGGTCGCCGACGCGATCCCGCTGGTGGAGCGGACCCTGGCCACCCGGGAGCGGCTGCTGGGCGCCAACCACCCGAGCACCTTGAACTCGCGGAACAACCTCGCTGCCGCATACCGGGAGACGGGCCGCGTCGGGGAGGCGATCCCGCTGTACGAGCGGAATCTGGCCGCTTGCGAGCGGCTGCTGGGCGTCGATCACCCGAGGACACTCGGCACGCGCAACAACCTCGCGGCCGCCTACCGGGCTGTCGGCCGGGTCGATGAGGCGATCCTGCTGTTCGAGCAGACCTTGGCCGCCCGGGAACGACTCCTGGGCCCCGACCATCCCGACACCGTGACCACGCGGAAGAAGCTCGCCCTCGCCTACCAGGACGTGGACCGCGCGCCCTAGGGCAAGACGGCCGCGAACCTGTCCGCCGCCCGGTCGAGCTGGGCCAGGATGTGCTGCCTGGCCGGCGCGTCAAGCGGGGTATCGGGCAAGGCGATCAGCTCGTGCAGGACCGGCACCAGCGGCGCGTACTTCCCGGCGAGCCTGCGCAGCCGCGGGCCGGTGGTGTGGATCAGGCCGACGCCGTTGTCGGTGAAGTCGGAGGCCTTGATGACCCGCGCCCACGGGTTGCGCCGCAGGCTGTCCGCGACGTGCTCCCGGTATTGCTCGTGCGTGTCGCGGTCCGGCGCGTACCGCGGGTTGGTCACCGCGGCGACCAGCTCGGCCACCCGCGGGCCGAACTCCGCCGCCAGCACCGCCAGCGCGGCCGCCTGGTCATTTGCGCCGCCGGCCAGTTCGGCAGCATGATCCTCCACCGCGTCGTGCAGCAGGGCGGCGATGACCACGTCGGGGTCGTGCACGCCGTAGTGAGACATGATCCGGATCGCCACCCGGAGCAGGTGATTGATGTACGGCTCCCGCTCCCTGCGGTCGGCGGCGTGCAGACGCGCCGCGAGTTCCAGGGCCCGGTTCAGGCGGCGCTGGTCCTCCTCGGGCCACGTCTCGATCTCGGTGGCGAACCGGGCTCGGAGTCCTTCCTCGCCGTAAGTCGAGGTGATCGCGTGCAGCGGCATCGTCGCCACGAGCCGCCGCTCGCCAGTATCCATGCCCCTAGAAGTAGCACAGGCCGCCGCCTACAGTCAGCCGGTAGCGTGGCTTCACCCGCACCGCGGGTTCACCCCACTTCTAGGCCGGGCCGGCTGACCCGGTCCGGCCGGGCCGGTGGCGTCTGGGGAGCGGGCTCGGGCAGCAGGGGGAGGAGGATGGCGAACCGGGTCATGCCCGGCCGGCTGGTTACGGTGATGCAGCCGCCGTGCGCGGCGACGACGGCGTCCACGATGGCCAGGCCGAGGCCCGTGCTCTTCCCGGCGGCGTTAACCTCCCGGGCGCGGCCGGTGTCGCCGCGGGTAAACCGCTCGAACAGTTCGGGCAGGAGTTCGGGCGGAATGCCGGGGCCGTCGTCGGTAATGCTCAGCTCCACCCGCGGCCCCGGGGGCACGGCGCCGCGCTGCACCGCCGCGGTGCCCGCGGTGCTGGCCGTCTCCGTGACGTCGGCGGTGAGGGCGAGCGCGACGCTGACTGTCGAACCCGCCGGGGTGTGCTTGCCCGCGTTGCTCAGCAGGTTGGCCATCACCTGATGCAGGCGGTGCTCGTCGCCTTGCACCATGACCGGCTCGTCCGGCAGGTCCAGTCGCCAGCGGTGGTCGCCGCGGGCCACTCGCGCGTCGCTCGTCGTCTCGATGGCCAGCCGGGACAGGTCTACCGGCTCGCGCTCGAGCGGCCGCCCCGCGTCAAGCCGGGCCAGCAGCAGCAGGTCGTCCACCAGGACGGTCATCCGGGCTGACTCCGACTGGACCCGTCGCAGCGCGTGCGCGACATCCTCGGGTACCGGGCCCGGGTGCCGCAGCGCCAGTTCGGCGTAGCCGCGGATCGCGGACAGCGGAGTGCGCAGCTCGTGCGAGGCGTCGGCGGCGAACCGGCGCAGCCGGGCCTCGCTCGCCGCCCGGCGGCCCAGTGCCTTCTCGACGTGGAACAACATCCGGTTGAACGCGGCCCCGACCCGGCCCACCTCGGTCCGCGGGTCGGTGTCGGGGACACCGGCCGGGAGCGTGACCTCGCCCGAATCGAGCGGCAGCTCGGTAACCCTGGTCGCGGTGGCGGCGACCCGGCGCAGCGGCCGCAGCGAGACCTGAATCAGCCCGGCGCCGAGGACGACAGCCAGCAGCAGCACGGTCGCGAACACTACGTGCTCGGTGTTCTCGACGTGTTCCAGCGTGTTGTCGACCATGGCCAGCGGGAGCCCGGTGACCAGCGCGGTCCCCGGCCCGGGGCCAGGCACCTTGGTGAGCATGAACTCGCCCCCGAGCGAATCCAGCGTCCGGATATAAGCCTGGACGGACGGCCCCGCCGACGCGGGCCCTGGCGGGTTCGACCCGCCGGAACCGGCCGCGGGAGCGGGACCCAGGTAGGTACCGAGCGGCAGGCTCGCGAGCGCCGCCTCATCCGCCGCAGACAGCGGACACGACCCCGACACGGTGTGCTTGTAGCCGACCGAAGTCCCGGTCAGCAGCCCTACGAACGTGCCGGGGGCTTGCCCCAATCCGCTGCACATGCCGTAGTCGTCCGGATCAACCTGGTAGGCGTCGTTGTGGTCCGCGCTGTTGCCCTGATTGTCCTGGGTACTCTGCTGAACGCAGTTGAACCAGGTGTGAGTGGCGGACACCAGCTGCTGGTTGAGCGACGACATCAGCGAGTTGTTGAGCGAGTTCGCGGTGATCAGGCTGACGATGACGCTGGCCATCCCGAACAGCACCAGCAGCCCGACGATGAGCTTGCCGCTGATCGTGCGCAGTGAGAGCACGGCCGCCAGCTTGCGGCCCCGATGCACTTCCGGGGCGGACATTAGCCAGCGGGCTTCAGGACGTAACCAACGCCGCGGACCGTGTGGATGAGCGGCACCCGCCCGGCGTCGATCTTCTTGCGCAGGTAGCTGATGTACAGCTCCACGACGTGCGCCTGGCCGCCGAAGTCGTAGTTCCACACCCGGTCCAGGATCTGCGCCTTGGACAGCACTCGCCTGGGGTTGCGCATGAGGAACCTGAGCAGCTCGAATTCGGTCGCGGTCAGGTCGATGAGCTCGCCGTCCCGGCGGACCTCGCGGGCGTCCTCGTCCATGGTCAGGTCCCCGACCACCAGCGACCCCTCGGTCTGCGCGCGGGTCAGGTTGGCCCGGCGGAGCAGGCCGCGCAGCCGGGCCAGCACCTCTTCCAGGCTGAACGGCTTGGTGACGTAGTCGTCGCCGCCAGCCGTGATGCCCGCCACACGGTCCTCTACCGCGTCCCGGGCCGTCAGGAACAGCACGCACACCTGCGGGATCTCGGCCCGGAGGCGGCGCATGACCTCCAGGCCGTTGAAATCGGGGAGCATGATGTCGAGCACCACCGCGTCGGGGCGGAACTCGCGCGCGGTCCGCACCGCGTCGGCGCCGCTGCCCGCCGTCAGGACGTTCCAGCCTTCGTAGCGCAGCACGCTGGCCAGCAGTTCGGCCAGGCTGGGCTCGTCGTCAACGACGAGCACGCGCACTGGCGTGCCGTCCGCCCGCTGGATGCCAGCGTTACGTGCGCTGGCGGCCTGTGCCGCGGCCGGGCCGTGGTTCTCCATGTTCGTCAAGCTCGCCCATCGTCAGTCGGATCTGTGCCTAGTATGCCCACGCGCGGGATGAGATTCTCCTCTTAGGTTTCTCATCTAATGCGAATAGTGTAGGCCCCAGGTCAGAATCAGCTATGAATTAGCTCTGAGGATGAACCGGGGTCATCGGGGTCAGCCAGCGCCGAGGACGCGCGCCAGCTTCGACCCGGAGGCCGATGGTCTGGCGCCAGCCTCGCGCAGCGCCTTGCCGATCGTCTCGAGTAGGTCCGCGGCCTCGGGGGACTTGACCTCGACCTCGATCTCACGCCAGGTCATCGGCTCGCCGCCCGTCTCGTCGAACCGGATGGCGGTCACCCGGTCGTCCGCCACCTCCACCAAGGCGTCTCCCGCTGGCCCGGCCACAGTCACCACGGTCCGTTCGGTATCCAGGAGGGCGATGGGACGCAGGGTATGGCCTGCCGTGATGTCCTCAACCTGAGCGGCGAGCCGGGCCGGCACGCTGCCCGCGGCACTCTCGTCGAGCGGCGCGTACCTTTCCTGCCTGGTGTCCTTGCGCACCGGCAGCTTGAGGTGCCAGCCCTCGTCGTCGCCGCCGACGCGCCGCCGCAGCGTGATCTGGTGCTGGATGAGGTCGAGTTCGTCGGTGTCGAAGTAGGTGGCGCTCAGGTAGATCCGTTTCGGCTCTGCGGGTCGTCGGACGCCGAGGTCGGGCAGGACGAAGTCGGCGTGGGCGTCATATTTCTGCTCGGTTTCCAGGTGGTCGCCAGTCACGCCTCCAAGGCTACGTGTGGTGGACGATGAACCGTGTGGCGGGCCGCTCTATTAGCAAGGCGTCGCTGGCCGGGGCGGGCTGGTCCGGTGACGATCGCGGGTAGGCGTCCACCCGCAGCCGTGCCGCGCCGGGCTGGCCCGCCCGGTCCCACGCCTGCACGTGCGCGGCGAGGGCGGCGCCGAGCTCCGGGCCATGCGGGCCAAACCCTGTCACCTCCAGCGTGAACTGGCCGGATCGGCCGCCGGGCTGGTCCATGGCGAGCACCGCGATACCGCCGGAGTCCACGATCCCGGCCGTGGTGAGCATCCCGCGGCCGCGCAGCGGCGCCCGGGCGAGCCGGGCGGTGCCCCCGTCCTCGGCGGGCTGCTCCTCGGCGACGCCGCACGACCGGCGGTCACCGGCCGCGAGCCACAGGCCGAGGCCCCAGAAGACCTGCAGGGAACTGGCGCGGACGCCGGTGGCGAACTGCGCCGGCGGTCCGTCCAGGAAGGCGGCCAGCGCCGCGCCGTCGACCTCCTGCCCGTCGGCCAGCGTGAGCCCGTCCGGCAGCATGACGAAAATCCCCGGCTGCAGCACCACGACGCGTTCCGGGCCGGCCAGCGAGCCGCGCATCCGCATGAACCCGCACGGCGCGATGGACCGGCTCACCCAGTGCCTGGCGCTGCCGGCATGCGAGGGCCCGGCGCGCCCGAACGCCACCGCCAGCTGCGATCCGCGTATGTCGAGCGGCACCACGATCCGGGCGTCCTGACCGGTCTGGTGCAGCCAGGCCGGAGCGAGGTCGCTGACCCCGACGGTGGCGATCACCCGGTCGTACGGCGCGCCGGCCGGGTAGCCTTCCGCGCCGTCCGCGGCCACCACCACGACGTCCGGGTACCCGGCACTGGCCAGGTGCTCACGGGCACGGTCGACTAGGTCGGCTTCGATGTCGACGCTCACCACGGCGCCCGACGGTCCCACGATGTGCCTGATCAGCGCGGCGTTGTAGCCGGTGCCCGCGCCGATCTCGAGCACCCGCTGGCCGGGGACCAGGTCCAGCTGGTCCAGCATGATCGCCATGATGGCGGGCTGGGAGGAGGAGCTGATCGGCTGGCCCTCGGCGTCTCGCTTGGTCACGATGGCGTCGTCGAGGTAAGCCTCCTCCGGCGGCAGGTGCGGCAGGAACAGGTGCCGCGGCACGTCACGGAGCGCCGCGGCGATGCGCTCGTCACGGATCCCGCTGGTCTCCAGGACCTCGGCGACGAGGCGCTCCCGCAACTCGGCCAGCGACGCATCGTCACTCACGGGCCCGGGCTCCCAGGACGGCAGCCACCGCCAGGGCCGCCAGCCCGGCCAGGCCGGCCAGCACGAAGCTGTTCCCGGCCAGCAGCTGCAGGCCGTGCCAGTGGAACTCGTGGTACCAGGGCTGGTCGCCGGTGGCGAAGTAGGTGGCGGGGCCATACCAGACCAGGCCCGCCGGGGTCAGTCCGGCCTGGGTGTCCCAGAACTGCGGCCAGGCGGCGAACACCAGCACCAGCGCGATTGCCGCCGCCCACCACGCCGCCCGGATCAGGCCGCGGCTTGCGGAAGCGCCCAGATGAGCCAGCAGCGCGATCCCCGGCGCCACCCATACCCAGTGGTGATCCCAGCTCAGCGGCGAGACCAGTAGGCCGGTCAGCGCGCAGGCCAGCATCGCGGGCACCGGCTGTCCGGCGCGGTACAGCAAGGCGGCGGTGACCAGCCCGGCGATCACGACCAGGATGGCCAGGACGATCCACGGCGTGGTCCCGGAATTCACGCTGCCGGCCAGCCGGGTCACGATGCCCCGCAGGGACTGGTTGCCCCGGGTGCCGAGGAACACGATCCGGTTGGCGTTCAGGAACAGCCGGTCGGCCCAGTAGGTGCGGGAGTCCCGTGGCAGGATGGCGTAGCCGAGCGCCACCGTGGCCGCGAAGGTCGCCGTGGCGGTGGCGGCCTGCCGGTACTTGCGGATGAGCAGCAGGTACGGGATGAAGATCAGCGGGGTCAGCTTCACTCCCGCCGCGATCCCGATCCCGAGCCCGTGCCACCAGCGGGTCCTGGCGCCCGGTACCTGCGCGCCACCGGTGAGCAGGTCCGCGATCACGAGCAGCATGAGGAGCAGGTTGACCTGGCCGAGGCCGAGGGTCTGCTGGACCGGTTCGGTGGCCAGCGCCAGCGCGGAGACCCCGAGCGTCGCGCCGAGCCGGACCGTCGGCCGGTCGCGGTAGCCGAGCGCGCCGAAGACCAGCCACAGCGACAGCCCGAGCGCGGCCAGGCTGGCCAGCGTCATGGCCCAGCGCATGGCCGTCCAGGACAGCACCGAGGCGACCGCGAAGATCACCGCGGCGAACGGCGGGTAGGTGAACTGGACGCCGTTCTGCCCGATCCAGTCGTACAGCGGCGAGGCTCGGTGCGCGTCGTAGGCGGGGGAGACGTGCCGGGCGATCAGCCCGCCGTTCCGGTACACCACCAGGTCGCGCATGGCGGTCATGTAGGACAGGTGCGAGACCAGGTCGGCCAGGTACACGGCCAGGACGCCTGCCAGCAGCAGGGCCCCGGCGGGCAGCAGCCACCGTGGCCCTTGCGGGATGGGCCCGGTGGCTGCTGTGGCCTCGGTTGCCGCCGCTGGCTCTGCCCGCACCGCGAACGTCCCTTCGTCAGGCACCGTCATCATCGGCGTGTCGTGCCGATGATAGTGGCAACCGGGCTGAGCGGGGCTTACCCGATGGTTTGCGTGGTGTCCCCGGTCGTTTCGTTCCTTGCGTGCTTAGCCGGAACGGCATCGGCGCGGGTGCGCAGCGGCAAGTCGGACGCGGTGCTGGCGGGCACGGTGCTGGCGGGCACGGTGCCGATCGGAGCGGTCTCGGCCGGGACAGTCCCGGGCTCGATGAGGCCAATTCCGTCCATCTCGCCGGGCTGGCGCCGAGATGCTCGCCATGGCGGCTCCAGACGACTCGCGCTATCCCGGCTCGCGTCACGGACGGTAGCGGCCGACTCGAGATATGGCGTGCGATATCCGCCCAATGATCGGCAACCTAATTAGCCGCCAAGGTAGCCACCCGGTGTCGTGCCGAACCGGGCGATCTGTGTGCCGGTACGCGCATGGCCTGGTCCGACGGTCAGCCGACGTCCGGATCTGCCGAATAGAGGACGTTGCCTACGCGCGCATATATGCACAGGCATGCATAAACTTCCAATGATCCAGCTAGCGCACTTACGTCGCAAGCGGCAATTGCTGTGCACCCTTTCATATAGACGCATAGAGCCAGATCGCCGAATCGGCGCGACTTGATTGCTAGGCCGACTGCCTTGGCGGTGGCATGCAGATTATCTCTTCTGGGCAGCGAATCGTTTTCGGTGTGACCGGGCGTGCGGCGCGACAGCGAGTGCATGTCTTGCTCGCCAGATCATCTGGCGGTCAGATCGTGTGCGGCTGCCTGTGCGGCTAGTTCGGTGCGGGTGGTGATGCCGAGCTTGGCGAAGATGTGGGACAGGTGCACCTTGACGGTGCCGGGGGCGATGAACAGGCGCCGGGCGATGGCGTCGTTCCGCAGGCCTTCGCTGACGAGGCGGGCGACCTCTCGTTCGGCCGGGGTCAGGCTGGCCCAGCCGGTGGCGGGGCGTTTGCGGCCGCCGCTCTTGCGGGTGGCATAGGCCACGGCGTCGTCGAGGGTGAGTGCCTGGCCTTCGTCCCAGGCCTGGGTGAAGCGGTCGTCGCCGAGGGCATGCCTGGCCTGGCTGATGGCGTGGTCGGCGGCGCCGCGGTTCGCGGTGAATCCGGGTGCCAGGTACTGCAGCGGCTGCCGGGCCGTGTCGGCGGCGGCCAGCAGGCGGGCGGCGTCGGGGTAGCGCTCGCGGGCCGCGGCGAGCACGCCGAGCAGCTCGATGCCGTCGCAGGCGCCCATCCGGTCGCTGCCGCGGTGCCATTGCACGGTGGCCTCGCGGGCCAGGTGCTCGGCGTCGGCGAGCTCGCCCCGGTGCCAGGCCATGACGCCCTCGGCGTAGCCGAGCGCGGCGGCGGTGATCGCCTGGCGTCGGCCGCCGAGCTCCGCGCGCGCCTCGGCCACAGCGTCCGCCGCCGTGGATTCGTCACCGGCGATGGCTCCCATGCACGCCAGGGCGGCCAGGGCGGCGGGAACGAACATGACGCTCTCGACGCGGCGCCCGCCGTCGGCCGCCCGGCGGAGCGCGCTGATAGCGGTCGCGGTGTCGCCCCTGGCGGCGGCGAGGCGGGCCTCGGCCAGCGGGGCGACGTATTCCACCAGCCGGACGGCACCATCTCGTCCTGCAGCCCAGCACAATCCGACCTCCGTTTCGGCCGCGTCGAACTGGCCCAAGGTGGCGAACAGGTCCGCCCGCAACCGGCGCACGATCGTCTCGGCGAATCGGTCCGGATGCGCCGCTAGCACGGTCGCGGCCTCATCCAGCGCGGCCACGGTGGCAGGCTGGATGCCCGCGCCGGCGATCGCGGCCCCCGTCGGCCCGGTCAGCGCGAGGGCGAGCCCTTCCTGGCCCGCCGCCGTCCGGGCCAGCTCGACCGCGCGCTTGCCGTGCCGGTCCTGCCCGGCCAGGTCGCCGGACAGGAAGGCTGCCATGGCCAGCAGGCCCTGGGCCCGCGCCGCGAGCGCCGGATCGGCCTGGCCGGATAGAACCCGGCTGGCGTCGATCTCGGCGACGATCCGGTCCGCATCGCCCGCGTGCCAGGCCAGGACGGCCAGCAGGTTGCGGCCCCAGACTTCCAGCCGCGGTTCGCCGGCCTGCTGGGCGCAGGCTATGCCGTCGCCGACGAGCGGGGCTGCCCGCCGGAAGTCACCCAGGTGGAACGCCGACCAGGCCGCGCCGAGCAGCACCCTCGCCTGGATGCCGGGAGCCGCCACGGCCGGGACGTCGGCTGCCGTGGTCAGGAACTGGCCCGCTTCGCTGTACCGGCCGGTGGCGATCCACCATCGGGCCAGCCGGGCGGCCAGTTCCCGTCCCGCCTCCGGCTTGGCGCCGCCCAGCGCCCACGACAACGCGGCGCGGATGCTGCCTTGTCCGGCCGCCAGGCGGCTGGCCGACACCGCCCAGCCGGCGCTGCCCACGGTCGCCTCCGCTGACCGGGCCTCGCCCAGCGCCCAGTCCAGCAGCCGCAGGTGCACGGCCGTCTCCTCGCCGGAGGCGGCCAGCCGGCCGGCGGCGAACTGGCGGATGGTCTCCAGCAGCGAATAACGGACCGCGGCGCCGTCATGGACGCGCACGACGGACTTGCCGGCCAGGCTGGCCAGCAGCCCGGCGATCGCCTCCGGCTGCAGCGGCCCGCCGGCCGCCACCCGTTCGGCCGTGCCGAGGTCGAACCTGCCGCGCAGCACCGACAGGCGGGCGAGCAGGCGGCGTTCGGCGTCGCCGAGCAGCTCATAACTCCATGCCACCAGCGCCTCCAGCGACCGGTGCCGCCCCGGGCGGGCCGGACCGCCCGACAGCAGCCCGGGATGGCCATCCAGCCGTGCGGCCAGCTCAGCGGGGCCCAGAGCCGGGCACCTGGCCGCGGCCAGTTCGATGGCCAGCGGGATGCCGTCTAGCCGGGCGCACACCTGCGCGACCGCGGCCGCGTTGTGCGCCGACAGCTCGAATCCGGGGCTGGCCGCACCGGCCCGGGCCGCGAACAGCAGGCCGGCCTCGGACGCGGCGACCGCCGCGGCCGAGCCGTCGGCCGGCAGTCCGAGCGGCGGCACCGGGAAGACCAGCTCACCGGGAACATCCAGGCGTTCCCTGCTAGTGGCCAGGAACCGCACCCGCGGGCACTGGGCCAGCAGCGTGGCCACCAGACCCGCCGCCGCCTCCAGGACGTGCTCACAGTTGTCCAGCACCACCAGCAGCTCACGGCCCGCCAGCTCGCGCACCAGCCCGGCGGCCGGAGTGGGCGCATCCCGCTCGGACACCTCCAGGGCCTGCGCGACGCTGCCTGGGACTAGGGCCGGATCGGTGAGCGGGGCCAGCTCGACCAACCGGGCGCCGTCGCCGAAGCCGGCCTCGGCGAGCGCCGCCACCCGCAGCGCGAGCCGGGTCTTGCCGCACCCGCCGGGACCGGTCAGCGTGACCACCCGGCCGCCGCGGAGCCGCTCACGCACAGCAGCAATCTCGGGCCCGCGGCCCACCAGCGAGCTCACCTCGGCCGGCAGCCCGGACTGCCGTTGCGGGAGACGTGACGTCTGCGTGCTCCTTTTAAAGCGTCCTGGGAAGTACCACGCTTCGTATGACCCGGCTAACCGCCTCATATGACCTGGCCGGGCGAGATATACCTCCTTCGGCAGATGCTGCCAGGAACGGGAACCGCGAGTCTTTCCTCACCGGTACACCACCATCCGGGAGGACCCGATGAACCGCGCCCCCGCTCGAGTCGGCATTGCTCACTATGACCCGCGACTGGCGGCGCTGTCCACGCTGCGGGCATCGCACGCCCGCAGCAGCCGTCCATGCGCCCGGGCCCTGTGATTAATGGAGGACACGATGATGTTTCTTGACTGCCCGGCCTACCTGGACCATGAACGCACGGTCCGATGCGGGCTGCCTGCCGAGGTCCGGTGCCGATTCACCATGCGCTCCACCGACGGGCCCGTCGAAAGCGCCATGATCAGCTGCCCAGCCGGCCATTACTTCTGCGCAGCCATCGAATCCCTCACCTGGAACAGCAAGGACAAGCACGACCCGGACCCTGCCGGACTCGGTTCCCGCACCGGGCGTGACAGCCTCCAGCGAGGTCACGATGGCCGTCACGATGGCGGCGAGCCCGCCCTGCGGGATGTCCCCGCCGAGCCGGAACAGACAGATCGCCGCCCGAACACCGCTCCCGCCTACTACCTGGGCCACCCTGCCCGCCTGTGGATCACCGTCATGCGGCCGCGCCGCAGGCACACCACATCCCATCACGCGATGCAAACCATCACCGGCGGCGGGAAACAGACCCCATCCCGGCAGGGCGGCCCCCTGACCGGCGTCAGAGCCGAAACCGCTTGCACGACCCCTGCCACCACGTCGTGGCCGGTCACGCGGGTGCAGTGATGCCCGGCTCGCACCCGGATCCAGGTCGGCCAGCCGGCCCCGTGCTGGTCACCGGCGCGTCCGGGACCATCGGGCGGCGGCTGGTCCCGGCGCTGGTGGCCGCCGGTCACCAGGTGCGCGCCATGACCAGGTCCGACGCTGCAGCCAAGGCGGCCGCGGCAGCCGGCGCTGAGCCGGTCCCCGGCGACGTGACCGATCCGGCATCCCTGAGCGCCGCGGTGCGCGGCTGCCAGGTGGTCATCCACGCCGCGGGCCGGATGGGCGCCTCGCCGGCCGCCGGGCCGTTCTGGCCGGTGAACGTCACCGGGACCCGGAACATGCTGACCGCAGCAGCGGACGCGCAGGTGCGCCGGTTCATCTACCTCGGCGCGGCGATGAGCCTGCTCGGCAGCCCCCGGCCGGTCACCGGCGCGGACGAAAGCTGGCCGCTGCAACAGCCGCGCTGCTCCGGGTACGCGACGTCCAAGACACGCGCCGACCAGGCCGTCCAGGCCGCCAACGGCACCCAGATGGCCACCGTGGTGATCCGGCCCGGCTGGGTCTGGGGTACCGCCGACGATCCATCAGCCGCCAGCTTCGTGCAGGCGGTGCGCTCCGGCCACATGCGCCTGATCGACGGCGGCCGGCACCGCATCGTCGCCACCCACATCGACAACCTCATCCACGCCGTCGGCCTCGCCATCGACCACGGCTCCGGCGGCCGCGGCTACTACGTCTTCGACGACGGCAGCACCACCGTCCGGGACTTCCTTGCCGGGCTCCTCCAGGCGCACGGCCTGACCCTGCCCGAGGCCTCCATCCCCGGACCGGTCGCGGCCGGCCTGGCCCGGGCCCTCGACGTCGCATGGCGCATCACCCGCCGCCCGGGCGACCCGCCCATCACCGGGATGATCGTCGAACTGAACCGGGGCCCTTTCCTCATCTCGGACGCCCGTGCCCGCCAGGAACTCCGGTACCAGCCCGTCATCACCCGCCAGCAAGGCATCCAGCGGCTGCGCAACGCCATGCGCGCCACCCTGCAGCCGGCTAACCCGGGCGTGTTATCCGCAGACGAAACCAGCGGGACACCGTCAACCAAGACCGTTAACAGACCATCGGCCCTCAATCGGGAGCCTACAGATTGTTCTTTCAGGCACCAGGATAGGTGCGACTCGGGAAGTCAGATCGCCGCGCAGAAGGCGGTTAAGGTACTTCAGGCCAGTCCACTCACGTGCCGTCCGTCAGTTTGCCGCGCCGTTTTCCTCGTCCAGGCTTCCTGGCGGCTGGAACAGGGTCAGTTCCAGAAGGTCCGGCGCGACTCCCACTGTCCGGGCCGTCTGGGTCATCCAGTGCATGTAGACCGCGTAACGGTACGGCGTCCACGTCAGCGACCTGCCGTCCTCGGTGACGAGCTTGGGAAGTTGGCTCAGCCTGTGGACGGCGTTGGCTAGTTGGTTGTCGAGGATGAGCGCGCCGGGCGTGCTGAAGTACAAGAACTTGGTGAAGAACGCCGGGCCGAACCCGTGGAGCCTGGACCATGGCGGCTGGCCGGGCGCGGCCCGGTCCTGATAGTCGTAGCCGCCATACAGGCAGGCGTACCCGGCGATGGGATCAGGTGAGGCTGGGTCCTTGCCCGCCGCGTCCAGGGCGCTTTGCAGTGAGGGCTCGAGCCGCTCCCCGGCCGCGGCGCAGATGTCGCGGAGGCGGCGCGGGCCGTAGCCAGCGGTGCCCCAGCCCCAGATGAAGCTCGCAGCGAGCAGGTCCGTGGCTGGCCGCGCCCGGGCGCGGACCTGCTGCCCAATGTCGAGGACATCGCCACGGGAGATACGACCGGTCCGGGGAACGCCATCCGGCAGGCCAGGCGGCTCATCCCACGCGGCAACCGGGAATCTGACCGTATGGCTGCGCACGCCATCCGGGCCGAGATCCGCAGCCTTTCGCGAGCACTGGCCACGGAGCATGTCTGCATCGGCTCCGCTGACCGGGTGCTCCGCCGCCTCTTTGCGAGCCTGATCGTCCCATTCATAGGTCACGCTGCCATCGTCGCAGACATGGACATACCGTCGGGCGGCAACGTCCTGTCCGGC
>JBKQQQ010000056.1:0-3006 GCA_052144275.1 Streptosporangiaceae bacterium | reverse complement strand
GGAACCCGCAGCCGTTTGGCGAACGCCGCCACCACGGTGGCCAGCGCGACCAGCAACACAACGGTTTCGACACTGCGCACGCCGCCGGCCCGCCTCTCCGGTTCGATGAGCCGTTGCCGACCAGGCTTCCCGGCGCGCCGGGTTAATACTCCACCGGGAGCTTGGAAAGCACCTGGCAGGCTCCCGGTTCCGGTGGCGGCCTCGCCCGGCGGAACCGTGCCGCAGTGGCTTCAGTCCAGCAGGCTGATCGACACCGGCCGGCGTGGATTGTCGTCGACGTCCACCGCGACCCGCCAGTGCTCTCGCCAGGCGCGCATGGCCAGTTCCGCGATCTTCGGCTCGCGGCTTTCGAAGCGCCGGACCTGCCCGCTCGCCGATTCGACGGCGAAGGCCTCGAACTCGCCGAACCGGTCGTAGACGAGCCGCTCGATCTGGCCGGCGAACTCGTGCTCATGGTCGTGGTCATACGGCTCGTGGATATGCACGGCAACGGGATCGGACGGGATTCCGTTGGCGATGACCACTAGGTTCCAGTGGCCGACGGCGAGGTAGGACGGGATGTCGACACGGCAGGAGTGAAGGTCGTGCGGCACGGCCGTGCCGGTGGCGACCCCCAGGGTGGAGAAATCGTAACTGCGGACGTAGGCCACTTGGCCGGTGGCGGGGTGGGTGAGCCGGACGATCGGGTAATTGGTGGCCATGCCGGCGTCGTCGCCGTATCCCACGGCCTGGGACAGGCCGTTGATCTGCGTGCCGGAGATGGTGTAGCTGTGCCCCAGGGCCATGTGGTGGTCCACGGAGGTGTGGGCCGGCTTCCACGCCGGATTCGGGGCGCTGGTGGCCGGGTCCGGCGTGTAAAGGAACAGCGTGCTGTCTTGCGCGCTGAGCAGCAACTGGCCGGTCGGCAGGAGCAGGAAGGCGCACTGCCAGGTGAACTTGCCGGCCGGAAGCGGCGGCTGGACAGCCAGCGGTGGCAGGGTGCTCGCGGCGCTGCCCGGATCGAATTCCAGCAGGACGGGGTTCACGGGGTAGTACTCCGGGCCATCCGGAACGGTGGTACCGCCCATGCAGACGACCCGGCCATGGGGAAGCAGGCAGGCCGGGGCGTCCAGGGCCGTCAGCGTCGGCCAGTTCGGGTTCGCGCTGGTGTCGGCCGGGAAGGACGGCCCCTTGGTCCAGGAACCCGGGCCGGTCGGGCTCGAGGCCGGCGGCGGGGTGTAGAGGGCGGTCAGGCCGGAGCCGCCGATGGCGAACGCCCTGCCGTCCGGCAGCAGGATCGTGGGTCCTGTCTCCTCCTCCAGGGTCCCGTTGACGGTCTTAACCGCGAGGTCCACCGGGGAGGGGGCACAGTCGACCCACCGGTCCAGCCAGGGCAGGTAGCGCTGAGCCTTCGGAGCATCACGGACGGCGGGCGCTAGGACACTGCCGTCGGCCAGCAGGTTGAAGGTTTCTTCCTCAAAGGGATCCTTCTTGGTCGTCGTGCTGACGGCGCCGAACTCCAGCCCGGCCTGGACCCACGAATTGTCGTGCGGGTTCCAGATGGCGGTGAGACGGGACCAGGTGGACGGCGGCTCGGTGACGCTGGCGGCGCCGAGCAGCACCCGCCCGTCGGCCAGGACGGAGCCGTTGCAGTCGCCGCGCACGAACTCGAAGGCGGACGGCTTGCTGATCGGCGTCCACGTGTTGGTCTGCGGATCGAACGTCTCCCCGCTCCACGCATCACTGGGGGCCGCCGGGTCCGTGCTGTCCTCGCCGCCGATGACGAACACGCGGCCGTCGCGGAGTACGCCCGACGCGAACCACTGCCTGGCGTACTGCATGTTCAGCTCGCCCGACCACGTCCCGGTCTCGTATCGGCCATGCTGGTCGGAAGTGAGCCTGAGCCATTGGCTGGCATTGGCCACGACGCTGGTGTAGCCGTTGTGGACGAGCACCGAACCGTCGGTAAGCAAGAGCATGATGTCTGCGGTGAACGTGCCTGTTGATGTATCAGGAATGGTGAACGTGGTCCACGAACCGGCCATGAGATCCTCCCGTAAGCATGTGACCTTTCTTGCCCAGAGGAGCGCGGCGACGTCCTGATACATCATTCGCCGGGCAGGGCGAACGGGCTCGCCCAGTCCTGCAGCGCGGCGACCGCGGCCGGGGCCAGGACCTGGGTGCTGGCCGAGACGCCGGGCAGGTGCAGGAGGTGGTTGACGCCCTCGAGCACGCGCAGCCCGGGCCCGGTAGCCCCGGCCGCGGTCAGGGCGCTGACCAGGGGCCTGATCGTGCTGACCGGGACGTTGGTGTCCGCGGTGCCCTCGGTGACCAGGACCCGGGTGCCGCGGGCCAGCCGGGCGGCGACGGACGGCGGGTACACCGCGTCGTCGGAGCGCACGTACCGGGCGTTGACGGGGGAAAGGAGCTCGGGCGTGATCAGCTGCACCACGCCGGGCGCCAGGCCGCTGATGTCCACGGGCTGGCCGGCCCGGAACTCGCTGATCGCCCGCCGGACCCCGGCCGCGTTCTGCGTTCCGCTGGCCGCGGTGAGCGTCCCCTGGCCCACGGCCGCGTCGATCTGCTCGCCGGTCTGCAGCTGGATCAGGCTGAGCAGCCGCTCGTCCTGCGGCTCGATCAGGGCCAGCCCGGCCGGATGCGGCGAGGTCGACTCGGCTACCAGCAGCGCGTACATCCCGCCTTCGCTGTGCCCCACGACCAGCATCCGCCCGGTGTCCGTTTCCGGCTGGGCGCGAAGGAAGTCATAGGCCGCGTCGGCCTGGCGGATGTACACGGCCAGGTCGATGGAGGACGGGTCGGTGGCGAAGGCGCCGCCGCCGGTCACGCCGCTGAAATACTTGTCGAACCGCAGGCTCATGATGCCCGTCCGAGCCAGCTCGCCCGCGATCAGCTGCAGGATGTACGGGGTGAAGCCCGCTCCGATGTCGTTCCCGTTCCGGTCGGTGGGCCCGCTGCCGGCCAGCAGCAGCGCCGCGGCGAGCCGCTGCCCGGACCGGTGCGCTGGGA
>JBKQQQ010000055.1:0-3651 GCA_052144275.1 Streptosporangiaceae bacterium | reverse complement strand
TGCCCCTGGGGCCTTCGGCCGCGGCCCGGGCCAGCTGGCGCAGTCGGCTGAGGGTGTCGCCGGGCTGCCCGGTGAGCACGTGCAACCCGGCCTCGGACCGCCTGATTTCGTCCGCCGCCTCGCGCGCCTGCCGGGCCGATTCCGTGGTCGCCGAGGACAGCACCACGAGGCTGGCGCCGGCCAGGCGGGACAGCCCGGTCACCTCGTTGACCGGCAGGTCAGTCGCTAGGTGGTGCACCAGCCAGCGGTCTTCGCGCAGGCAGGCCGTGGCCATCAGGGCCGGCAGCCCGTGTCGTTCCGCTGGCGGCGTGCTCACCACCGCGATGCCCCGCGGGCGGCCCTGCGGCTGGCGCGTGCGGGCGGCGATGAGCCGCTCGCAGATGGCGCTGGCCCGGTGCTCGGCCGCGATCGTCCCGGTGCCGGCGGCCCAGTCCTCGCCGATCCGGTACAGCGCGGGCGAGATGACGCGCTCGCACAGTTCGGTCAGCGGTACGCCGCGGGCGAGCCGGTCGAACAGATGCCGCGCCAGGGTCTCCTCGCCGGAGGTGATCGCCGCGTACAGCCGGTTGGCCTGGGCCGTCCAGTCACGCACCCGGATGTCGGGTCGCGGTGCCGTGCCCGAGGCCCGGCGCGCCGCCAGGGCGGTGACGTCGCCCTCGCTGACGTCGTAGCCGCGCCCGGTCTTTCTGGCCGGGAGGACTCCCTGGCGTACCCACGCGTATGCGGTCTGGTAGTGCACCCCGAGCGCCTCGGCGGCGTCGCGTAGCTGCATGAGTGCCTTCCCGGTGCTCGGGTACCGCGAACTTAGTGTAATTTAGCATTAATTAGTTCGGTGAGAAGCGCCGCTGGCGCATTGAGGGGCTGGACGCGCACATGGGACTGACTTACTCCAGCGTGGTGGACGCGAGCGTGGATGAGGTGTTCGCCTGGCACGCCAGGCCGGGGGCGATCACGAGGCTGGCTCCGCCCTGGCAGCCGGTCCGGGTGATACACGAGTCGCTGGAATCCCTCCCGCTGTCCGCGGTGCTGCCGTGGCGGCACACCCACGAGTTCAGTCCGGTCGGCGAGCAGGCCACGCTGGTGACCGACGTGGTCGACACCCCGCTGCCTGCCCGGGCGCTTCGGTCCATGTTCGTCTACCGGCACCGGCAGCTCGCCGGTGACCTGGCCGCGCTGGCCCGGGCTCGCATGATCTGCCCGGACATGCTGACAATAGCGGTCACCGGCTCCGGCGGCCTGATCGGCACCGCGCTGACGGCGCTGCTGTCCACCAGCGGGCACCGGATCATCCGGCTGGTGCGCCGGCCGCCGCAGCACGCGGGGGAGCGCTACTGGCGGCCGGAAGACCCGAGCCCGGACCTGCTGAACGGGGTCGACGCGGTGATCCACCTGGCCGGGGCCTCGATCGGCGGCCGGTTCACCCCCGAGCGCAAGAACGAGATCCGCGAGAGCCGGATCCTGCCCACCCGCCTCCTGGCCGAACTGGCCGCCGCCACCGCTCCCCAGGGCCTGCGGGCATTCGTCTCGGCGTCGGCCATCGGCCTGTACGGCCCGGATCGGGGTGAGGAGATCCTGACCGAGGCCAGTCCCCGCGGCGAGGGGTTCCTGGCCGACGTGGTCGCCGACTGGGAGGACGCCACCACCCCGGCCGCCGCGGCGGGCATCAGGACGGTCCGGGTCCGCACCGGCATCGTGCAGACGCCGCGCGGCGGCATGCTCCGCCTGCTCAGCCCGCTCTTCGAGGCGGGCCTGGGCGGCCGGCTCGGCAGCGGCAAGCAGTGGCTGGCCTGGATCGGCCTGGACGACCTGCTCGACATCTACCTGCGGGCCGTGCTTGATCCCGGCCTGTCCGGGCCGGTCAACGCGGTCGCCCCGGAGCCGGTGCGCAACATCGACTACACCAGGACGCTGGCCGGCGTGCTGCGCCGGCCCGCGGTGCTGCCGGTCCCCGGGTTCGGGCCCCGGCTGCTGCTCGGCGACGAGGGGGCCAGGGAAATCGCCCAGGCCAGCCAGTACGTCCGGCCCGAGCGGCTGATCGCGGCCGGGCACACGTTCCGCCAGCCGGAGCTTGAGGGAGCGCTGCGGCACCTATTCGGCCAAACCGAAACGGCCCGGCCGCCAATCCGGACCCCGAATGGTCGCGAATAGAAGAGCGCAAGCCTGAAAGGGAGCGCCGCAGGGGCTGAAAGGTGAGGGCCGTCGGCCTGGAGGGAGGGCACGTGAGCAGGCGAAGGATCGCGGTCATCGGCAGCGGCGTCAGCGGGATTACCGCAGGATACGTTCTGTCACACACTGATTACGTGACGCTCTTCGAGGCGGACAGCCGGCTCGGCGGCCACGCCGACACCCACCTGGTCGTACCGCCGGCCGGTCCGCCGATCGGCGTCGACACCGGCTTCATCGTCCACAACGAGCGCACCTACCCGCTGCTCACCAGGCTTTTCGCCGAGCTGGGGGTGGCCACCCAGCCTGGAGAGATGAGCATGTCGGTCCGCTGCGCGGGCTGCGGCCTGCAGTACGCGGGCAAGCGCGGCCTGGGCGGCCTGACCCCCGGGCTACGCCAGGGCCGCGGACGCTACCTGCGGATGCTCGCCGAGGTACCGCGGTTCCACCGCGCCGCCCGCCGCCTGCTGGCCCCGGAGATGGCTCCCGATGGGGGGCAGACGTTCGGCGAGTTCCTCGACGAGGGCGGCTTTTGCAGCTACTTCACCGCTCACTTCGCCCTCCCGCTGGTCGCCGCAGTGTGGTCGTGCCCGCCGGGGACCGCGCTCAGCTATCCGGCCAGGTACCTGTTCGCGTTCCTGGCCAACCACGGGATGCTGTCGGTGTCCGGGTCGCCGCCGTGGCGGACCGTGACCGGCGGGTCCCGCTGCTACGTCGAGCGGGCCGCCAAGCGGCTGCACGACATCCGGCTGTGCACGCCGGTGCGCGCGGTGCGCCGCCATAGCGACGGCGCCGAGGTAAAAGACGCGGCGGACCAGACCCACCAGTTCGACGCCGTGGTCATCGCCACCCATCCGGACCAGGCGCTGCGTCTGCTCGACCCGCCCACCCAGGCCGAACGGGACCTGCTCGGCGCGTTCGCCTACACCCAGAATCCGGCCATGCTTCACACGGACGTCACGCTACTTCCGGACCGCCCGGGTATCAGGGCATCGTGGAACTACGAGCTCGGCGGCTGCCGGCCCGGCGCCGGCCCGGCGCCCCGGATCAGCTATCACCTGAACCGGCTGCAGAACCTGCCGGCGGGCGAGGACTACATCGTCACGCTGGGCGGGCAGGGTGTCGTTGATCCCGCCACGGTCATCGACCAGATGGACTACGCGCATCCGGCCTACACGCCGGCCTCGGTCGCCGCGCAGCGCCGCCTGCCCGAGCTGAACACGGCGGTCACCGCCTTCGCCGGCGCCTACCACGGGTGGGGCTTCCACGAGGACGGCTGCCGGTCGGGCGCCGAGGCGGCCCGGGCGCTCGGAGGGACCTGGTGACCGCCCGGCTGTACGAGTGCCGGATCTCCCACGCCCGGATGGCCCCGCTCCGCAACGTCTTCACCTACCGCACCTACCTGTGGCTGGTCGACCTCGACCAGCTGCCCCGACCCAAGCTGGCCCACCCGAGGCTGCTGGCCGGCTTCCATGCCCGCGACCATCT
>JBKQQQ010000054.1:0-2884 GCA_052144275.1 Streptosporangiaceae bacterium | reverse complement strand
AGGCCCGCGCCGCCGTCCGCGCCAGAGAAGACGAAGGCGGCCGCGCCGTCGCCGCCGTCCCGCTCGTCCGCGCTGCCCGGCAGCCCGGTGCGGATGTCGGCGAGCACCGCCATGGCAGGCACCGCCGACTGGGCGGCGGTGACCAGCGCGCCCACGCCCGAGCGGACGGCGCCGGCCATGTCGACCGCGAGCGCGTCGGCCGGCAGCCGCAGGGCGGCGTGCACCGCCGTGGCGTTGGTCTTGTCCGCGTAGGCCGGGACGGTGGTGGCGAAGAACAGCTGCCGCACGCACGCGCGGCCCGGCTGCCCGCCGGGCCCCGTGAGGCCGGTCTTTGGGGCCAGGGCGGCGCGACCCGCCGCAACCGCCATGGAGGTGGTGTCTTCGTCAAAAGCGGCGACCGAACGGGTGCCGGAACCCCCGCCACTGCCCAGCACCCCCGCTATCCGGGTGCGCTCCAACTGGTAGTAGGGGATGTAGGCGCCGTATCCGACGAGCCCTCCCATGACTCTCCTTACTGTTTGGCCTCACGATTGGTCAGATGAGTAAAAATAGATTACCTGTTATACTATTTAGAAGCTAGTCCCACTGTGCTACCCCACTGGGCCACCCCCACTGGGCCGCACGGTCAGAACGAGGGAGCCCGCGTGGACCTCAGCTATCCCGCCGAGGCGGAAGCCTTCCGGGCCGAGCTGCGGGCCGTGCTGGCGCAGGAGCTGCCGCCCGGCTGGGCGGGCATCGGGGCCATCGCCGGGCGTCAGGACGCGGAGCGGTTCGCGGCGCAGTGGCGGCAGGTGCTGTACCGGCGAGGCCTGCTCGGCATCACCTGGCCGCCTGAGCATGGCGGGCGCGGGCTGTCCCGGCTGCACCAGGTGGTGCTGATGGAGGAACTAGCGCGGGCCGGAGCCCCGTTCGGCGAACATACTGATCTTTTCGGCATCAAGATGCTGGGCAGCACGCTGCTCCGCTGGGGCACGGCCGAGCAGCGGCGCCGGTTCCTGCCGCGCATCCTGTCCGGCGAGGACCGGTGGTGCCAGGGCTTCTCCGAGCCCGGGGCGGGCTCCGACCTCGCGTCGCTGACGACCCGGGCGAGGCTGGACGGGGGAGACTGGGTGATCGACGGGCAGAAGGTGTGGACCTCGGTAGCGCACCGGGCCAACTGGATCTTCCTGCTGGCCCGGACCGACCCCCGGGCCCGCGGCCACCGGGGTATCTCATTCCTGCTCTGCCGGCTCGATCAGCCCGGCATCGAGATCAGGCCGATCCGCCAGCTTACCGGGGACAGCGATTTCAACGAGGTGTTCTTCACCGGCGCCCGGACCCCCGCCGACCTGGTCGTCGGCGCTCCGGGCGAGGGCTGGCCGGTGGCCATGACGCTGCTCGGGCACGAGCGAGGCGAGGAAGCGGCCACCAACCCCATCCTGTTCCGCGCCGAACTGGACCGCCTGCTCGCGCTGGCCACCGAACGCGGCCGCGACCACGACCCCCTCATCCGGCAGCGCCTGGCCTGGTGCTACGCCCGGGTGGAGATCATGCGCTACCTCGGTTACCGGATCCTCACCCAGGTGCAGAACGGAACCGAACTGGGCCCAACTGAGCTGGGCCCAACCGAACTGGGCGCGGCGGCCTCGGTCGCGAAACTGTACTGGAGTGAGTACCACGCGGCCGCGACCGAACTTGCCCTGGACATCCAGGGCCTGCCCGGGCTGGTGCCGGAGGGCCGCGGCCCGCTGCGCGCGGTGCGCACCGACGACCCCGGCGCCCCCAACTCCTCCGGCTCCTGGCTCGGCGCCTTCCTGAACGCCCGGGCCGGCACGATCTACGCCGGCACCTCCGAGGTGCAGCGCAACATCCTCGCCGAGACGGTCCTCGGCCTGCCGAAGGAGCGACGTGAGTGAGCTGGAGGGGCGCGGCGCCGCCTGGACTGAGGAGCGAGGGACGAGCGACGAGGGAAGGCGGTGCCTTAAGGCGCCCCGGAAGCGAGCGGGAGACAGAGTGACAACAGTTGATCCGGGGGAATTCGGCGGCCGGGTCGCGCTGGTGACGGCGGCCGCGGGCCAGGGCATCGGGCAGGCGGTGGCGCGGCGGCTGGCCGCCGGCGGCGCGCGCGTGGTGGTGACCGACATCCACCCGGGCCGCACCGAGAAGGTGACCGCGGCGATCGGCGCCGACTACCCGGCGGCCACCGTGGCCGGCTACCCGCTGGACGCCGGCGACCGGGATCAGATCGACGCGGTGGTTGACGCCGTCACCGCGTCGCTGGGGCCCCTGCAGATCCTGGTCAACAACGCGGCGGTGAACGTCGTCGGCAGCATCTTCGGCTACGACCCGGCCGACTGGGACCGCGTGGTCCGGGTCAACCTCACCGGCCCCTGGTACCTGTGCCGCCGCGCGATGCCGCTGATGCGCGACGCGGGCGGCGGCGTGATCGTCAACGTGGGCAGCTACGCGCCCGACGTCGGCGGCGGCGGCATCGAGGCGCCGTACGCGGCGTCCAAGGGCGGCCTGTCCGCGCTCACCCGGGGGCTCGCCCACGAGGGCGGACCGCACCGGATCCGTGCCGTCTACCTGTCCATGGGCGTGGTCAAGGACACCAAGTTCGCGCAGGACAACGCCGAGCTGCTGGCCCGGATGCCGGGCACCACCGGGCCGCTCGGTGACCTGCCGGGCCCGGCCGACATCGCCGAGGCGGTCGCCTTCCTCGCCTCCGACCGGGCCGCCTACATTACCGGCGAGGTCCTCAACGTGGCCGCCGGCGCCTACATGCGCAACTGACCGCCTCCGCGCCGATCTCGCTGGTGCCGTTCCGCTGGCGCTAGACGGCCGCGGCCCCGCCGTAGGCCCAGGCCCGGTCGGCGTTCGGCCCCGGATCACCGGCCAGGAGGTT
>JBKQQQ010000053.1:0-5067 GCA_052144275.1 Streptosporangiaceae bacterium | reverse complement strand
AGATCGCACTGATCTTCGAGAAGACCTCCACCCGGACCCGGTCCGCGTTCGAGGTCGGCGCCTACGACCAGGGCGCGCACGTGACCTACCTGGACCCGTCCGGCTCCCAGCTCGGCCACAAGGAATCCATCGCCGACACCGCCGCGGTGCTGGGCCGGATGTACGACGCGATCGAGTTCCGCGGCAACAGCCAGGCCGACGTCGAAGAACTCGCCGCCCACGCCGGCGTGCCGGTCTACAACGGGCTGACCAACGAGTGGCACCCCACCCAGATGCTCGCCGACTTCCTGACCATGCACGAAGCCAGCGGCAAGCCCTACCACGCCCTGACCTACGCGTTCGTGGGCGACTGCCGGTTCAACATGGGCCGCTCCCTGCTGGTCATGGGCGCGCTGATGGGCAGCGACGTGCGGCTGTCCGGGCCGGCCGAGCTGCACCCGCCCAAGGACGTGGTCGACCTGGCCAATGACATCGCAGGGCGGACCGGCGCGCAGATCACCGTCACCGAGGATCCCCGGGAAGCCGTCTCGGGGGTTGACTTCATCCACACCGACGTGTGGGTCTCCATGGGCGAGGCCAAGGACGTCTGGGCCAGCCGGGTCAAGCTCCTGACGCCTTACCAGGTCAACTCGGCCCTGCTGAAGGCATCGGGGAACCCGGCCGTCAAGTTCATGCATTGCCTGCCCGCCTTCCACGACACTAACACCGTCGTCGGCCGCGAGATCATGGAGCACACCGGCATGACCTCCGGCCTGGAAGTGACCGGCGAGGTCTTCAGGTCGGGCGCCAGCATCGTGTTCGACCAGGCCGAGAACCGCCTGCACACCATCAAGGCTGTACTCGTCGCCACCCTCGGATAACAGCACGTGCGGTGCCCCGCACGGGGCGGGTGACACTTTGAGCGTTTCCGACCTGGCCATTGTGGCCGCGCTGGTGTTCGGGTGGGGCACGCTGTCGGCGAGGCTGGAACGGTTCGACGTCACCGCGCCGATCACCTTCGTGCTGGCCGGGCTGCTGCTGACCCACGGGCCGCTGGCAGTGCTGGGCGTCACGCCCAGCAAGGAGCTGATCAAGGAACTGGCGGAGTTCACCCTCGCCCTGGTCCTGTTCTCGGATGCGTCGCGGGTCGGGCTGCACGAGCTGCGGGTGGATGCGGGCCTGTACCTGCGGCTGCTCGGGGCCGGGCTTCCGCTGACGATCGGCCTGGGCACACTGCTGGCGCTCGCCCTGGACGGCAGCGCCAGCATCTGGCTGGCGCTGCTGGTCGGGGCGGCGCTGGCGCCAACCGACGCCGCACTGGGCGCGGGCATGATGGCCAACCCGGTGATACCGGCCCGGATCCGCCGGCTGATCAACGTCGAAAGCGGCCTCAATGACGGGATCGCCACGCCCTTCGTGTCGGTCGCCCTGGCCGGAGCGGCCACGGGCGGCCAGGTCGCCGGCCACGGTCCGGCCGCAGCCATCGCCGAGCTGGCTGCGGGCATTCTCGTCGGCGTGGCCGCGGGGGGTGCGGGTGGCCTGCTGGTGAACGCCGCACGCCGGCGCGGCTGGGCCGCTGACGGCTTCGCCGGCTCGGCGGTGCTGGGCCTGGCCGTGTGCGCCTACGCGTCCGCGGTGGCGCTGCACGGCAACGGGTTCATCGCCGCGTTCGTCGGCGGGCTCGCGTTCGGCACCGCAAGTGGCCGGCGCGGCGAGCCTCTGGTGCCGTTCGTCGAGGAAACCGGCGCCCTGGTGTCGCTGCTGGTCTGGCTGGCGTTCGGCGCTGTCGCGGTGGCACCGGCGGTGGAGGTCCTGACCTGGCAGATCGTACTGTACGCGGTCCTCAGCCTGACGGTGATCCGGATGGCGCCAGTAGCGGTCGCCCTTGTCGGGGCAGGGCTTGACCGGGCAACGATCGCCCTGGTGGGCTGGTTCGGTCCCCGCGGCCTGGCGTCAGTAGTGTTCTGCCTCCTTGCCCTGGAGGAGCTGGGTAGTCCCGCTGCCGACCACGCCGCCGCCGTCATCACGATCACCGTGGTGCTCAGCGTCGTCGCCCACGGTGCCACGGCCGATCCGCTGGCAACCCGGTACGCACGGCACCTCGCCCGTCAGGCAGGTGGGCGTGCCGGTGCCGAAATACCTGGCATACCGGAGCGCAGGCTCATCCGCCGGACCGCCAACCGTGGCTAAACCCGGCCAATTCACCCACAAGAGGGTGAGGAAGCCCTGCCGCGCCGGAGGCAGGATCAGATCCTGTCACACGATCAACGGCATCAGGACCAGAGCCGGGAAGGCCTTCTCTGGGCATGGATCACACAAGCATCGCGATATTTCGTCGCCATCCCGGCTAGCGCTAATCCCTAATGCCGCCTCAGTGGCGGGCGAAAAGGAACCTTACGAGGAAGGGAAATGCCATGGCTGACCTGATTGCCATCGGGTACCCAGACGAGACCACCGCCGAGGCGGCCGCCGATGAGGCGCGTCGGCTGGCCAGGGATCTGATCATCCAGCCGGACGCGATCGCGGTGATCGTGCGGGACAAAGACGGCAGCTACCACGTCCACACCAACCATCACGCGGTCGGCGCGGGGGCGACGTGGGGCATGTTCTGGGGGATGCTGTTCGGGCTGCTATTTTTCATCCCGGTCTTCGGCATGGCTGTGGGAGCCGGGCTGGGTGCCCTGATGGGCAAGGTGGCTAAGACCAGCATCGACAAGCAGTTCCAGGACCAGGTCCGTGACATGCTCAAGCCGGGCACTTCGGCGCTGTTCCTGATGGTGGAGAAGGTCACCCCGGACAAGGCCGTCGAGGCGATGAGCAAGTATGGCGGCACGGTCCTGAAGACCTCCCTGTCCAAAGAAGACGAAAAGGAACTCCAGGACGCCCTGCACGGCGGCGAGACGACTGCACAGTAGCGGCCTCAGCCAATATCGCAGCTGACCCGCACCCGAAGGCGCATCCAGCAGGAACCCGGCCAGCGGTCTGCGTCTGGGCTACCCCTCACCGGTCCGGTTCGCGAGGTGCCGGGGCATGGATAAGCAGGCAGGAGGCTCAACGCCAGGTGGACCGGTGAGGGGCGCCGGGTCGGCTCCGGCGCGGGATCGGTGGCGCTTTGTCCCCATGGTCGGGTGGATCCGCCGCTACGAGCGCCGCTGGCTCAAAGACGATCTCATCGCCGGGTTCGCTGTCGCTGCCCTGATCGTGCCGAAGAACCTCGGCTACGCCGGGATCGCGGGGATCCCGCTGCAGAACGGCCTGTACGCAGCAGCGGCCGGCGCGATCCTTTATGCGGTCTTCGGGACGAGCCGGCAGATCTCGACCGGGCCGAGCTCGGGACTGGCCGCCGTGGCCGCGAGCGCAGTCGCCGTGGCCGGGATCACCGGAGTCCAGAATGTTGCGTCCTTCGTGGCAATGATCACCCTGGTTTCTGGCGTGCTGTTCCTCCTCCTCGCGGTGCTCAAGATGGGGTGGATCGCGCAGTTCCTGTCCCGGGCCGTAGTCACCGGCTTCCTGTTCGGCGCGGCGATCGACGTGGTGATCGGCGAGCTTCCCAAGCTCACCGGGACCAAGGCGACCGGCTCGAACCCGCTCCAGGAGCTGTGGTCCTGGTTCGGGACGCTCGGCGACGTTCAAGGGCTGACCGTGGTCGTCGGCCTGGTCGCGCTGGCGGTGGTCTTCGGGTTGCGGGTGATCGCTCCCCGCGTCCCCGGGGCCCTCGTCTTGGTGGTCGGCGGCCTGCTGGCGTCATGGCTGTTTGATCTGGGCGCTCACGGGGTGGCCCTGGTCGGCGAGGTGCCGCGAGGGCTGCCGGCCCTGCAGGTCCCCGGCCTTCATCTGCTGGGGGATCACGCCAGCACGATTACGGTCGCCGCGGTGGCCCTGGTCCTCATCGGGTTCTCCCAGACCGCCGGTGACGCCAGGACGTTCGCGGCCAGGCACCACTACCGCATCGACATCAACCAGGAATCGGCCGCCCAGGGCATGGCGAACGCCGGCGCCGGCCTGTTCCAGGGAATGCCGGTCTCGACCAGCCTGTCCGCGAGCTCACTGAACGACCACACCGGTGCGCGCACCGGCCTGGCGTCGCTCACCTCCGGCGTGACCGTCCTGCTCACGCTGGTGGTGCTAGCGCCGGTCTTCTCCAAGCTGCCCAAGCCCGTCCTGGCCGCCCTGATCATCGAGGCCGTGGTCATGGGGATGATGGACGTGCCCGAGATGCGCCGTCTGGCCAGGGTGCAGCGGTTCGACTTCTGGATCGCGATCGCGGCGATCATCGCGACGCTCCTGGTCGGCGTGCTCGCCGGAGTGATGATCGGGATCGGGCTCTCGCTGATCTGGCTCATCTCGGTGGCCACGCGCCCCCGCATGCCCCTGCTGGGACGGGAGCCAGGCACTCAGGCTTTCCGGGAGCTGGACGAGCATCCCGGCGACGAGCAGTTCCCCGGGATCGTCGTCCTGCGACTGGACGGCGGCCTGTTCTTCGCCACCTCGGACGCCCTGGAGGACCGGGTCCGGGAGGTCGCATTGTCGACCCCCGCCATCACCGGGATCGTGCTTGATTGCGAGGGAATCGACTTCATCGACTCGCAAGGGGCCGCGAAGATGCGCGAGATCCTCGAGCTCACCGAGCAAGCCGGCGTGACCTTGCGGCTCGCCCGGGTAAAACCAGCCGTCCGGGAGGTGCTCGACCGCGGCGGCGTCCTGGACCGCATCGGCGCAGACCATACTCACGGGAACGTCGATCAGGCCGTGGCAGCCCAGATTCCCGCAGAAGGAGGCACCCGTGCGGGCGCCTGATCAGCCCGCGCTGGGGTGGACGGTCGTCCTGCGACGCCAGCCAGTCCGCATCGTGGCGGGTCAGCCGGAAGGCGGCTACACCGATGCATACGAGCTCATCTGCTGCGAGTGCGGTGACCATCCCGACCTGGATTACCGCGACATCTCGCCTGAACTTCAGCGGATCCGCGGGCCGTACACGTTTGCGGACGGCATCGCGGCATACGGGGAGCACATCAGGCGTCAGCACAGGCAGCAGCCGGTTCCCGAGGCAGCCCAGACGCGGCGATCAAAACGATCCACGCACGCTCC
>JBKQQQ010000052.1:0-3714 GCA_052144275.1 Streptosporangiaceae bacterium | reverse complement strand
GCGACGAAGGCTTCGTGCCAGGCGGCCCTCTGATCAGGCGTATCCCGGGTGGGCTCAGGGCCGATCGGGTCGTCAGGGTCGTCATAGCCGTACATCTCCCGGTAGGCCGCGATCGAGGACGCCTTGCGCTCCCATTCCTGCCGGGCGGCCGCATTCTCTGTTACCGGGCCGAGCGCCGTGATAGCCCACACGGGCGCGATCTGGGCAGCATGCTGGCCGAGCCGCTGCTTTCGGCCGTCCATCATGGCGGCGATCTCCGCCAAGTAAGCTCGGCGCTCGGGGTCCGGCAGCTGGGGAACTCGTTCGGCCCAGGGGCCTTGCGGCTGTGGCAGCAGTGGGTCGACGCGCTGCCGGATCCGGGTGTCCAGGACGCTAGCGATGTCCCGGGCGCCGGCCAGGTCACGGGAGGCGATCGCCGTGCGGGTGACCTCGGCCGGATCAAGCCCGGCGAGCTCAGCAGCGTGCAGGGTCCGGAACAGCCACCGGGACTGGTGCGACAGTGGCTGCCGGTGGCCGGCTGGGAGCGCGGCCATGACCAGCTCGCGGTACCGGTCGTCGCGGACGCCGCGGGTTTCGGCGGCCCAGATGGTGTTGAGGACACCCAGGTGATCAGCATTGGCCAGATTGCGGCGCCTGATCTCCGAAGCCGATAGCTCGGCGCCGTCACGGTCCAGCACGTAGGCGAGCACAGCAATCGGCTCCCGCAGGTCCAGGTTGCGTGGCCCGGCGGCGGGCTGGGTCGGCAGGAACCCTTCGCGTTCGCGGCGGATGCGCTCGTAGCGCTCCAGCTCGGGAGCGGCCCGGGTGCCAGGCTGAGGGGCGGCCACCTTCGGTGGGGTGGTGAACACGAAGGCCAGGTTGGCGTCGGTGCCTCGGGTCATGGCCGGGTATAGCCAGTGCCGGTCCTCGGTGCCGGTGACCAGGGCGATCCCGGTGTGCACGGTGGCGCCCTGGGCGGAGTGCCCGGTGATCGCATAGGCCAAGTCAGAGGACTGATAGTCGGCGTAGCAGAACGCCCGGTCGGTGAACCGCCGCTGCCCGGTCGCCGGGTCAGCCTCAAGCAGGCGGCGGACCATCAGGCCGCTGCCGGTGATGGCCTCGATCCGCAGGACGTCCCCGTTGGCCAGGGCCCGGCCCGGCTCGCCCGCCTCGAGGCGGTGGTCGTTGCGGCGGCAGATGATCAGGTCTCCGGCCGACGCCTCAGCGTCTTCCGCGAGGCGCACGGCCCGGGTGGCATCGACCAGGCCGAGGTGGATCAGGTCCTCGCGGATCCGGGCGGACAGTTCCCGGCACCGGGCCCAGTCCGCGGCCATCAGCAGGACGTCCCGCCCGGCCAGGTAGCTGGCCACGTAGGCATGGACCGCCTGGTCCATGGCCTGCTCGGGCGGGGCGCCGCGGATCCGGCCGTGCTGGTCGTAGTCATCCAGCGCCGTGGCGTCCCCGCGGCGCAGCCGCAGCGAGGCCTCGCGTTCCCAGGCGGCTGTGAACCGGACCGGCTCGGCCAGCTGCACGTACCCGAGCCGGTCCGCCAGCAGCATCATCGCGCCGCCGCCTTCCACGGCGGCGAGCTGCTCCTGATCCCCGGCCAGCACCAGCTTGCAGCCGTTCCGCGCCGCGTGCTCCACCAGCGCGGCCAGGTGGGCCAGGGACACCATCGACCCTTCGTCCACCTCGATCAGCGAGCCCGGCGGGATGGCGGCCAGGTCGGCCAGGAGCCTGGTCGTGTTCGCCGCGACGCGGACACCGGCGTTGCGGAGCTCGTTGGTGGCGTTCTGCGAGGTCGCGGTGCCGAATACCGGGCCGCTCCACGCCCGCGCGGCGGTGGCCAGCACCCGGGTCTTGCCCGTCCCGGCCGGGCCGGTGATCACCTCGACGGTCCGGGCCGAGGTCAGCACGTGCCAGACCGCCGCCGCCTGGTCCAGCCGCAGCCCGCTGCGCGTAGCCTGCTGATGCGCGTCCTGCGCGCGTTCGCGCAGCTGCGCCGCCACCAGCTCCGCGTCGACGCCCAGGCGCCGCGCCGCCAGCTCGCCCGGCAGCCGGGGCGCCCGCTGCGCCTGCGCGTGCGCGACCAGCCGTTCCTCGGCCGACAGCTGCGCGGCGGTGGCGTATCGCGCGGTGCCCGGCCGCGTGTAGACGCTGCGCCCGTCCAGCTGGCGGCGCCGCGACGCCGGGAGCGGCGGCCATTCCGGTGCCTCCAGGCACACCACGTCCCCGCCCCGCCCGGACAGGGCCTCCTCGGTCAGGCCGAGCAGCAGTTCCCGCGCTGCCAGGGCGCTCATCCGCCGGGACTCGGCCGGCATCACCAAGGCGAGCTGCTTGACCAGGTCGTGCCGGGTCCAGGCAGGCTGTTTCTCCGACACCAGCGCCAGGGCCTTCTGCACCGGCCGGGCCTGCGCCTCGCGCGACAGCGGACCCGCCGGCCCCGGGCCATCGACGGCTGCCGGTGCGGTGGCGTCCGGGCCGCGTGCATTCGATACGGCGGGCGCAATGCTCGCCAGCTGGCCGCCGAGCGAGGCGTCCCACCGCGCGGCCAGCGCGTCCCAGTCGACGTGCGCCGCGTCCTTGCCCTTGCGGGACCGCAGCGTGGCGTCGTTCGCGATGTACAGCAGCTCGCGTGAGGTCGGCGCGCGCCCGTGCCGCCGCTCCCACGCCCGCGCCAGCTCGCGTTCCTTCTCATGCACCTGCACGGTCCGCGTGGAATACGCGTCCATCTGCGCCTGCGTGACGCCAGCGATCTCGTTGCCGCGCCCGTCCGCGCGCGGCACCCACGCCACGCCGAACTCCCGCGTCAGCTCACACTCCACCGCCGTCGCCACGATGCCCTGCAGCGCGCCCAGGACCGCGCGCAGGCTCGCGGTATCCAGCGCCCGCCACTTACCATCCCGAACGGTGCGGGTGATCCGCGCGATCTGATTGTGGACGTGATCCTGCGGATCGCCGTCCCGGCTGGTGCCCTGCAGCCATGACGTCACGACCAGGCCCGCCTCCTCGAACCGGCCCGGCTCCTGCCCGTCCACCCGGACGCCGTGATACCCGGTCCGGGTGACCCCGGCCCATTCCTGCAGGTACTCCAGCGCGGCCCGGTTGGCCCGGTGCACGATCTCCTGGAACTTCTGCTCCCGCCCGGACCAGTAGGCCAGCGCCCGGCCGTCGCCAGCTAGCCGCGCCCGGCGCGCGTTTTCCCGGATCGAGGCGTGCAGCACCGAGATCGACTTGGAGAACGAGACCGTGACGTCGGTGTAAGCGGCGGCCTGCCGCGTCACCTGGGCTGCCTCCCGCTCCAGCTCGATCACCCGCTCGGCAGTGGCATGCGGCTCGGCAG
This sequence comes from Streptosporangiaceae bacterium, assembly GCA_052144275.1. Lineage (GTDB taxonomy): Bacteria > Actinomycetota > Actinomycetes > Streptosporangiales > Streptosporangiaceae > Palsa-504. Next base: position 392 of record JBKQQQ010000052.1, on the reverse strand, counting down.
CCTTCAACTGGGCCAGGTGATCGGCGAACGTCGCGTAGCGGCCGCGCGCCCGGCCGAGCTTGTCCCCGGTCCGCGGATCGCGCTGCTGGTAGACGGCGTCATAGGGCTTGCGTTCAACGACCTGGCCGGATGTGAAGCCGAGTGCTTGTGCTCCCGGTCCCCACCACCGGCCGGGCGGCTCTCCGGCCTGCGCGGCGTTGATGTAATAGCCGCCGGGCGTGCGCCCGGCGCCGGCCTGCCCCTGGGTCTTCCAGATGTAATCGAGGTCGTAGCCCTTGGCGACGGTGACGACCACGGCCAACCGGCTGCCTCCTTCCACATCACGCGGCCGCAGAGCTGACCATGATCATTTAGATCAATGCAACGGTCTGCGCGGCTGTGATAATGGTGAG